>JBBREZ010000142.1:0-14150 GCA_038225095.1 Caldilineales bacterium | reverse complement strand
CTTAGCCCCTCATATCCCAAAGCTAAAGACATTGGGTTTCACGGGGCATCCTAATGAGCGTTAAAGGGTTAACTGTCGGTCTATTACAAGAAAATTGTTATATTTTAGGCTGCGAAACGACGCGCAAAGGCGTCATTATCGATCCTGGCGATAACGCGCGCGCTATTCTGAAAGTGGTGGCGCAACAGGGCTTAGAGATTGAAAAAATTATCAACACGCATGCGCACTTTGATCATGTGATGGCGGTCAATGCAGTCCATGCCGCCACAGGCGCGCCATTTTATCTACACGAAGCCGATTTACCGATCTTGCACGATACGCCAGAACGCGTGCGACTATGGTTGGACATGGAAGTGCCGCCCATTCGCGAGCCAGATGAATTCTTGACGCATGGACAAATGATTACGTTTGGCAACGAGGTATTAGAAGTGCGTTTTACACCGGGCCATGCACCCGGCCATGTCGTTTTTGTTCATCACGCCAGCCAGCAGGTGTTTGGGGGCGACACCCTCTTTCAGGGCAGCATTGGCCGTTACGATCTGCCGCTGGCGGATGGTCCGACCCTTTTGCAGAGTATTCGCGAGCAACTCTTAACGTTACCTGATGATTACACAATTTACCCAGGCCACGGTCCCGCTACCACGATTGGTGAAGAGCGAGAATCCAATCCGTATGTAGGTCAAACTTCCATGAACGCCTAACGAATCATCCGAAGGAAACAATTATGCAACCAACACAATTTCTCCCCCCTTGTTTAGCAAGCGCCAGAAAATCAGGGTCACGCCAGTTCATCCTGCTTGTGAGCCTGGGTTTACTGGTGGTCACATTAGCCGCCTGTGGACGATCCAGGGAACCAGCAGCGGGGTTGCCCACCGAAATCCCAACGTTGGCAGTTGCAGCGCCGCCGACGCCAGAGGCTACGGCCACCACCGCACCCGAACCAACCAACACGCCAGCATCCGCCGCCGCAACCACTGTGCAAAGTGGCACCGTTGGCGTGACAACCACCAATACGACTGTTACCAAAACGACTAGTGTTACAACCAGCGTCGCGACAACCGTTGCTACGCCAGTCACAGCGGCAACTTCGGTCACAACAACGACGCCCGCGACGGGAACTGCTTCCATTTCAACGACCGCAACGGTCACGGCGACGACAACCTTAACCCAGACGGCCCCGATTTCAACGACACCCGTCGTAACGGCGGCCGCATCCCTGACCAAAACCGGCACGCCGACGACAACCACCGCGGTTACGACGACAGCGACGGTGACAGGTACACCCCACGTCTTCTTTCGCCAACCAACCAATGGCGCGACCGTTCCCCTCACGACGACCGTCATTATGGGGGCGGAAGGTTTGAAAGTAGCGCCGGCGGGCAAGATCGAGGCAGGCACCGGTCATTTCCACATTTTGTTGGACACGAACTTCATACCCGCCGGTGACGTGATTCCGAACGATGCAACGCATTTGCACTTTGGCAAAGCCCAGTTAACGACAACTATTACCTTGACCCCAGGCATCCATGTGCTACACCTGCAATTCGCCAATGGCGCGCACATCGCGTTGGATGGCCCTGAATACCGCGACACGATCACGGTGACGGCTAAAGCAGGAGCGCCGGCGCAGGCTGTCCATTTTGTCACCCCCACCGATGGGGCCACCGTGCCAGAAAAATTTGCCGTGGCGATGGCCGCCACCGGTCTGCGCGTAGAACCGGCTGGTGCGCCCCAGGCTAATGCGGGTCACTTTCACATTTTGGTTGACCAAGCTTTTGTGCCAGCCGGTGAAGTAATCACCAAAGATGCCACACATCTGCACTATGGCAAAGGTCAGACGAGCACGACATTGGAACTAAAACCGGGCAAACATATATTGCGTTTGCAATTTGCCAACGGCGCTCATATCGCGTTGGATGGCGCCCAATATCGGGATGAGATCACCGTAACCGTCAAGTAGCGACAGGGATAGGCATGATTTATCATATGTTGCCGGCTGCAGTCTGGGCGCGGCAAGCGGACAATCCATTCTACGAAGGTGAGACACTGGCCAGCGAAGGTTTCATCCATTGTACGGCTGAACCTGCGCGGCTAGTGTGGGTTGCGAATCAATTCTATTGGCAACAAGCGGACGATTTTGTCATTCTTTGGATTGAGCCAACGCTGGTGCAAGCAATGATCAAGTGGGAACAAGCCGATCAGCACACGTTTCCCCACATTTATGGCTTATTAAATCGCGATGCAGTAACCCATGTGATTGAATTTCCGCGCGACGCAGTGGGTAAATTCTTGTTGCCGAAAGAATTAGCGATAACTGAACACTGAGTTACAGAGCCGACAGCCAACATTCGCTATAATGGAAGCATAACTTTAGTAAGTTTTCCACAACTACAATTACTGGTACAATGTCAGTACGTTCATTTGTCACAGAGCACAACTATCAATGACGGCATATCCTGATAAACTGCCAGGCTGGTTTGGCAAAGAACTTGGTGCGAACAATGCAACAGATCCACCGGCAACCCGAGCCACAAGCACCACAGGGGGCGACCTGGACCTTGAGCCAGTCGTTGTATGGCAAGCGGCCAACCCGATGGAGGCGCAAATTGTCAAGGGCCGCTTAGAAAGCGAAGGCATTCCAGCCTTTGTCCGCGGCGAAGCATTAAGCGCCATCTACGGCTTGACGACTGGTTCGCTGGCGGCCATGGATGTGTTAGTGCCCGCACCGTTGGCAGAAAAAGCCCTCGAACTCCTCAACGAAAAGATTGAGTGGGACGATAGCGAACCTGCCGACAATGAAAATACGGGCAGTGAACAACCGGCAGTTTGATCGAGTGGATAGCAGAGTATTGGATTGGAGCAAGAGGAAATAATCCTTATGGCACAAGAATTACACGCATCAACCATCCCCGCGCACTTAGGTGCACGCACGGAGCGAAGTTATAACGTCAAATTTATCGCCGGTGGCCTGCTTTTGCTGACTTTTGTTGCCTTTCTGGGCATACAAATTGTCCAGGCCACGCGCGCCAATGGCGCTTATTACATGAAGGTAAATGAATTAAAAAGCCAGGCCGCCACCCTCCAAGGCCAACGGGTGCGCGTCAATGGCAACGTGGTCGCTGGCACCGAAAAGTGGAAACCGGAAGTCAATCCGCCGACCCTCAAGTTCTCAATTCAAGACGAACAAGGGGGCATCTTGCCGGTGGTCTTCTACGGCCCACGCCCCGATAATTTCCAGCGCGCAGCCTCGGCGATTGTGGAAGGCGAATTATTGCCCAGTGGCGCGTTCCAAGCCGAAACGTTATTGCTCAAATGTCCTAGCCGCTACGAAGAAGAACCGTCCGAGGTTTTTGTCAAGGCGCAAAAGTAAATTGTGCGGTAGCCGCTTACGGCGCTGGGTTCATTCAGCTTTAGAGAGTCCGCCGCACCCAGAGGGTACCCGATTCGGGGTCTGGTATAGAAAACCGCGCCCCAAAATGGGCTCCCGAAACGGGTTCACACCTGGATTCAACGGGTTTCGCGCCCAAATGGGCACCCGCCATTGGGCGCGTTTTGTGTAGCAGGCCGTGAATTCATTCATTGCCTGTTGTACTTTTCAGACCGCTTCTTTAGATTTATCAAAGTCTTCGCCTCTGCCAGACCGGTCATCTGAACGACAGGTGACCGGTTTTTTATCGAGTAAAGCCTGTTATCGCTCATGAGAAGTTACCGTTTGCACCGTTTATTCACTGTCGTCCTCATAACCTGTGTGGCATTGGTTGGCCTGACCGCGCTGGTGATGTTAGATTCGCCAGGCGTGCAGGCGCAGCAACCGCCCACACCGCCGCCGTTTGTGCCAGCGGAAATTCCTACACCGGCGCAGACACCGATTGCCAGTTTGGGCCAGGCCAGCTATATCCAAAATTGTGCGCCTTGTCATGGGGAAAAGGGCAACAGCGATGGGCCAAGCGTTGGTGGCTTGCCAGCGCCGCCCCCGCATTTCTCCAACCCAGCGACCGTCTGGACCCACAGCCCGGCTGAGTATTTTCACATCATCAAGTTTGGGCGTATCCAAAAATTAATGCCGCCCTGGGGTGGCCGCCTAAGCGATTCGCAAATCTGGCAGACGCTCTATTATGCGTGGAGTTTGCATACCGATCAAGCCAAGGTGCAAAGCGGCGCCCAACTCTACGCCCAGAACTGTACGCAATGTCATGGCGTAGGCGGCAAAGGCGATGGCCCCGCAGCCAAAGGCAAATTGCCCAATTTTACCGACAGTGCGCGGATGATCGTGCAGACACAAGCCGAATTATCCGACAATTGGAAAAAGGCCCATTCGGCCATCGGTCAGCATTGGAGCGCGGACCAACGGCGCAGCGTACTCGATTATCTGCGCACCTTTAGTTATACACCGCCGTGGGAATCTGCTTATCGCGCCGGTAAGGGTCGCTTGCAAGGCCAAGTACACCAAGGCACGCCTGGCGGTGGCACAGTCGCAACGCTGCCAATAACGCTGACAGCCTATGCGAATTTTGCCCCGATCAAGACATTTACCATGACTACGGATGCGAAGGGAAGTTTCGCCTTTAAAGCATTGTCAACTGACGAAGGGATCGCTTACGTAGCCGAAACCGATTATGCTAAAGTTCACTACAATAGCAATATCTATACTCTGACGCCGGTGACGCCCACCTTAAACATCGAACTGCCGGTCTTTGAAACGACCAGTGACGGCAGCGGCGTACATATTAGCCGTTCCAACTGGATCATCGACCAGGAGCCTGGCGTGCTCGTGGTGGGCCAAATTATCAATTTTAGCAATCAGCTTGATCGCACCTTTCTGGGTAAACCGGTGAACGGATTGAATACGCCAGCCGCCATCGCGCTGCAAATTCCCGATAAAGCGACCGACATCCAATTTCAGGATGGTGTACTGGGTGAGCGTTACAAACAAGTGGGCAATCGAATTTATGATACAGCGCCGCTGCAGCCAGGTGAAGAAGTGCGCCAGATTGTTCTACAATACCGGTTGCCATTTGCGAACGATACCACCCAAATTGAACAGCAATTACTTTACCCAGTTGGGCAATTAAATGTGTTAATCCCCGATTTACCCAATTTGCAAACGGATGTTACCGGCCTGAAAGCGAACAAGACCCAGACTGTGCAAGGAACAACCTATCGTTTCTGGAGCGGTGATAATCTGCCAACGCAGACGATTAAGATTAATCTTCGGGGGCTGATCCCACTTGGTGGCACAGATCCGCGAGTGGCAGCGGCGGCGCCGGCGGCTGGTGCGAGCGCAACGATTGCCATGCCATTGGCCGCAACGCCGCCCCTCAAACCAGCGGTGCCTATCGCCGTCGGTGGGGTCCTGTTGGTGGCATTAGCTGGGGTGATGATTTTGCCTTTACGCCGCCAAAAGACGATGACGCGCGCCGCGACCTTGCAACAAGCAAAAACAACGTTGATTCAACGCATCGCCCAATGGGACGATCAACATGCCAACGGCGAGATTGAAACGCCGGTTTGGTCGCAGGAACGGGCCCGGTTGAAGAGCAATTTGTTGGAAATCGCGCGTGAAGCAGCGATCGATGAGAAGTAAGGGTCAGGCATGCCTGACCCTTACGAATGAGTGACCTTGCGGCAGGCTTCCGGTGAATGAATTCACCGGCTAATCCAAAAAGTGCGTTAAAACGCACTGCCTGCCACGAAAGCAGACGGCATGATAGCCTGTTTTAACAGGATTTTGCCGATCAGACACCGGGTTTTAACCGGTGGAGTAAACTCGAAGCATTACCATTTAACTTGATTGCGCCATCTAACTTAACTGCTATGGCAGAACCACTGATCGCGGTAAGCAATTTATATAAACGTTATGGCAGCAAAAATGTGCTCAAGGGCATCGATTTATGCGTGGCCGAAGGTCAAGTAATGGCTTTGCTGGGCCCGAATGGGGCGGGTAAAACAACCTTAATGCGCATTGTTGCAGGCCTGGTCAAGCCCAATCGGGGTGACGTCACATTGGGGGGCATTTCACTGGGCAAAGTGGGCGCCGAGTTACGCCGTTATATTGGCCTGGTCAGCCATTTACCCTTGTTATATGACAATTTGAGCGGTTGGGAGAATTTAGTCTTTTTTGCCCACATGTACGATATGCAAGCGCCCGAACCGCGCATCGAAGCCGTATTGCGTGCCGTCGATTTATGGCAACGCCGGCGCGATGCGGTGCGTACTTATAGTCGGGGCATGCTCCAACGGCTGGCGATTGCGCGGGCCATTTTGCACGACCCACCCGTGTTGCTGCTCGATGAACCGGACACCGGGCTAGACCAAACAAGTTCGCAGATGCTGCACGATCTGATCCGCCAACTAGGGGCGAGCAATCGAGCCATTTTGCTTTCGACCCATAATTTGGATCGGGCATTGGAATGGGCGGATTCAATTTGCTTACTGCGTGATGGTAAAATAGCCTATCAAGCCGCCGCCGCCACCTTGAACGGGTCTTCGTTGCGTCAACTATATGCAGAGACCAGCCATGCGTAGAGGTGACGTGAATAAATTGGATTTACGGGACACATGAGCGTTTTATTGCAAACTGATCAGAACAATATTTTGGTCACGCCGCCAGGGTTGGCGAGTCGTCCGGTACAGATGCGCACCGGGGGCGGCTTGGCGGCCTATTTGCGTAAAGTATGGGCGATTGCCGATAAAGATCTGCGCGCCGAAATCCGTGCCAAAGAAGTTTTCAGCACGATGACGGTTTTTAGCGTGTTGACAGTCGTGATCTTCGGTATGGCCTTTGATCTGCGCGTGCCCTATCCAGCGACAGTTGTCCCCGGCGTGCTGTGGGCCGTTATATTGTTGACCGGCGTGCTTGGCCTCAATCGTAGTTTTGGCGCAGAAGTCGATCGCGGCAGCCTGGCGGCGTTGCTGTTAGTGCCCGTGGATCGCAGCGCGATTTATTTTGGCAAGCTGCTGGCCAATCTGTGCTTTCTGCTGGCGACCGAGTGCATCACCTTGCCGGCGATGCTGATAATTTTCAATGTAAATATCTTTCGCACCTGGATTTTAGTCAGCCTGTTGCTAGGAACGATCGGCTACGTCACGGTGGGCACGCTTTTTGCCGCCTTGAGCGCCAGTGTGCGGGCGCGTGAGAGCATGCTGCCCATTCTGCTTTTGCCGGTCATGTTGCCAGTCTTTATGGCTGGTGTAAAAATCACTGGCATTGTTTTAGATGGACGCAGTTTGAACGAACTCCAACGCTGGCTAGGCATCTTGGTCGCCTATGACTTAATTTTTGTCGTCGTCGCCTTTTTAGTGTTTGACCTGATCTGGGAGGAGATATAAATTATGAGCACAACGCTATCCCAACGACCACTTGGACGGACAAGCGGTTGGGAAACAGCACAGTTGGTGTTGAATTTGCTCACAGTAGCGGCGATGGCAGCCTTGATGTGGGTGTCATTGCTCTACGCCAAGGACGCGGCTAATCTGGTGGGTGTCGAACAGACGGCGCAGCGGATCTTTTACATCCATATCGGCTGTAATGTCGGCGCCTCCCTGGCGTTTATCATTTCACTCGTTGGCAGCATCGCTTACTTGGTGACGCGCCATTTGGATTGGGATCGCGTAACGCAGGCCAGCATCGAAGTGGGCACCATTTGTGCGATGGGGACCACGCTAAGCGGTTCGCTCTGGGCCAAGCCGGCCTGGAATACTTATTGGACTTGGGATCCGCGCTTGACGAGCATTACAATTACTCTGCTGATCTACATTGCCTACCTGCTTTTTCGCAACGGGATCGACAATCGGCAAACCCGCGCGCGTTTTGGCAGCATTTATGCCTTAATCGCTTTTTTGAGTGTTCCCTTCACCTATTTTAGCGCCCGCTGGTTTCGCTCAATCCATCCTGTGATCGTCAATGGCGCCAATCCAGATGCACAAGGCGGCTTTGGCGTCGGCGCCACCATGGGCCACACGCTGATCGTGGCTACGGTTGCGTTTTCTTTGCTTTTCTGTGCGCTGATGTTCCAGCGTTTGCGCCAATTGCGTTTAGAAGATCGAATAGAAGAAATTCGCGAGGAGATCGAATAACATGGTTTATCTGGCGGCGGCGCTGATTGGCGTCTGGTTACTCGTGACAATCTACGTTGTCTTTATGAGCCGGCGGCAGCGCCAACTGGAAGAAGAACTCCGTTCACTAGAAGAAGTATTGGCGATTCGCAAAGGCAAACAGTAACGTCAATTGGGCCATTGAGGGCTTGACCAATGGCTACGTTGCCGATTACTTATGTTTTTTGTTATAGATTTGTAATAAATTAGCTGTATAATTAAGCCGAGTCTCACTAACATGCTATTTTATTACAGGTGTCTTTAAAGGAAATTTACCCATGACCCAACTTATTCATGAGCAAACGCCGCCAGCAAGCGTGGCTCAACCCCGCCAACCAGCCAACAAAGGGGAAGGGGAGCGTTTAATCGTCTTTTTGCATGCGCTTGCCTTTGTGATTGGCTTTTCCGTAGTTTTTACGCTGATCGGTTCAGCGGCTGGGTTGATCGGCAATCAGCTTACCAATGATAAATTACAGATCATCCAACGTCTTGGCGCCATCCTGCTTGTGATTTTTGGTCTGGTTACGTTGGGGGTCTTTCGCTGGTTGGTCAACCTGCTCAGCACGCACACGGATCTGAAAACCAATCCAGCCTCGGCGGCGCTCGTGAGCATTCTCGATTTCTTTAACACCTTGCTCTATACCGAAAAACGGGTGATGGACATGCATCAGGTAAACCCTCGCTGGGGTTACCTGAGCAGCGCCTTGCTTGGTGTTAGTTTTAGCGCGGGCTGGGTACCGTGTGTTGGGCCCATTTTGGGGAGCATCTATCTGTTGGCGCAGAATAGTACGACCGCTGGCCACGGGGCCGCGTTGCTGGGCATTTACAGTCTGGGGCTGGGCATCCCATTTTTGCTGACAGGAGCGGCCTTTAGCACGGCCACGCGTGCACTCCGTCGTTTCAATCGTCATGCCGGGATTGTAAGCTTGATCAGTGGCATTTTTTTGCTGGGGGTTGCGGTTATGCTCTGGAACGGCAACCTGGCTACATTGACGACGCAGTTCGACGTGGTGAACCGACTCGTGCTGCGCGTTGGGGACTGGACATCCAACCTGGAAATGAACACGAGCTCGGCTTCGGGTGATATTACAACCTTGGGCCTGATGGGTGCTGTGCCATTGGCCTTTTTTGCCGGTTTGCTCAGCTTTCTTAGTCCCTGTGTATTGCCGCTCGTGCCAGCCTATATTGGCTACTTGAGTGGTGCGGCGGTTAATAGCAAGCAGAAAATTCAGGGCTGATGCCAAGGATCATTTGCATGGTGTGTAATGACGACTAATGAAGATTGAAAATTGATTTCGATAAGGTGTAGTAAGCATCCTCAGATGCGCTCCTATGGGCAAAATGAGCGCATTTAATCGAGAACGCAAATAAACTCCGCACCTTCAACTATACTGCCAGGAACTATCGTGGCCCTACGATTGTGCGACTTCTATTTGCGTTCTCTATAAGGATGTGTTTACTATACAACGTAATTACCCGTTTATTGGTTAATCTTCATCCTTGACAAGGCCCTAGAATAGTCCTGATAAACTCAGATGCAAGTCACCCTGTACAGCAAACCTAATTGCCATTTATGCACAGAATTAAAAGTTGATCTAGCAGCCTTGCAAAAGGAGATCAGCTTTGAGTTGGTCGAACGCAACATCGAAGAAAACGCCGATGACTTCGCCCGTTTTCGTTACTTGATCCCGGTGCTGGACATTGCTGGCGGTGAATTACTTTATCCACCGCACACATGGCGCCATGTGCACCGGGCGTTGGAAGTGGCTCAAAAAAAATGCAAATAAACTCTGATCAGGTTTCAAAGGAATCTCAGCAAATTACGTCACAAAATTTGCCAGAATCAAAGCTAGCCCGTGCAGCTAATCAACTTGTCTTGGGGATCGCACGCCACTGGTTGGCGTTGTTCAATCTAGCTTGGGGAACTTATGTCGTTCTCCCCGTGCTGGCGCCTGTTTTAATGCACTTTGGCCTCTATGAGCCGGCAAATATCATTTACACCGTCTATTCGTTCATGTGTCACCAGTTGCCCGATCACAGTTACTTTCTGTTTGGTCCAGGTTTAACACCCTTGAAGCCAGTTTTGGAAGCAGGGGGCATGCCAGTTAGCATCAATTTATTTCAGGAACGCCAATTTATTGGCAACGCCGTCTTAGGGTATAAAGTCGCTATCTGCGAACGCGACATCGCGATCTATGGTTCAGTTTTACTCTTTGGTCTCCTTTTTGGTGTGGCACGGCGCTGGATGAAGCCGCTGAGCATTTGGCTTTATATCCTCCTTTTAATGCCAATGGCGGTGGATGGGACAACCCAATTAATCGGGCTGCGCCAAAGTGATTGGTTATTGCGCTCAGTTACGGGCATCCTGTTCGGCGCAGCCTCCGTTTGGTTGGCGTATCCGTATATTGAAGAGGCCATGCAGGAAGTGATCGAGAGTGAGCAGTTGCGCGAGCAGCCGTTACCCCTGTCATCGGGCATTTCATAACTCCACAAATTCGACAAATGGCACAGGTCAGGGTATACTATCCGCTTGTAGAAATGACAGCTTGTTCTGACATTCTGTCGAATTTTCCATCCGCAATTATTCTTATACGCAATATGAGTGGCGTATACATGCTTAAAAGGTAACTACCAAGCCACCCTAACCCTGCCCAACGAGGGAGGGAACTATGACGGGCAGGAGAATCATTTTTTCTTTTGTCCATCAAGGATGGTCATCTCTGTGACGGTCCCCACCCTTACCAGGGGAGGGTTAGGGTGGGGACCGTCGTTACATTAAAAGTTAAAATCTGAGCCCACCTGGGCAGCCTGTATGAAATTCAAAATGGATTGGGAGAGATCAGTCAATGGCTAATATTAAATCAGCCGAAAAGCGCAATCGCCAGAACAAGAAGCATCGTGAACTCAATCGAATCTGGCGTGGTGGTTCGCGTACAGCCGTTAAGAAAGCACGCACCGCCATCGAAAGTGGTGCAGAGGATGCCCCCGAAGTCCTGCGCCTTGCCATTCACGCGCTAGACAAAGCAGCGAAAAAAGGCATTATTCATAAAAACAATGCCTCGCGGCGCCAAAGCCGCCTCCGGTTGGCGCTCAACAAAGCACAGGCCACCGCTTAGGCTGTAGCGTTGTTACTTTAAACACAAAAAGGGAACCGGCATCAACCGGTTCCCTTTTTGTGTTACTCTGTACAGACAGTTTGGCTCGTTCCGCACGCCGGGTGCCCCCTGGGCGCATGGGAACGTATCCCTGACGCGCTGCGTCGAGTGAGCATAGGGACGCGGTCGGATGTACTCATCCGTGGCGTCCAGACCGCGTTCCCACGCTGGAACGGGCGGAACGAGTTGCTTGCTTTAGCGTTTGATGATCACAGGCAGATAGATCTTGCTGCCGACAGGGCTAGCGATATGACCACCAACTGGGGTCGTTGTTGCATCACCACTTTGGCCAGTATCTGGATCGTCGGAAAGTACGAGGATTGGGTTATTCCCCTGCTTTACAGTAACCTGCGCCTGATTAACGATTTGGGTGGCCGTAACGTTTTTATTGACTTTTACTTGAAAACTGATCGTCGCTCGCCCACCGCTTGGTAGGCCAGCATCGATATGCACCTGAAGGCGTGTATCGCCGGTGGCATTGCCAGCGATAAAATCCCCTTGATCGGTGCGCACCGTGCCCGCCATTAAAGTAGATTGTGCACCAGGCGTATCGTCAATCACAAGATCGTTGATGCCGGCGTTCCCGGCATTGAAAACGGTCAGACGGTAGAGCAGAGTATCACCGCCGGATACTTTGTCATCGTTATCGGCGTCAGCCAAGAGGTAATCCGTCAACTTGACTTGCAAAACTACCGGCGTGAGCAGCAGGCTGCGCGTGGCGTCGCTGGCGCCAGCCACATCAGGATCATCTGTTAGCACATCCGGCAATTCGCTACTCTTAACCACACCCTGATTCACAATTTCGCGCACCCGACCGGGCAGTGGACTCTTGATCTGCACACGGAAACGGATTTCCACTGCGGCCTCGCTTGCCATCGCGCCAACGGCCACCTGGACTGTTTGATCAGCCGCGCTGTTGCCACTACTCACGTTGCCCTGGCTGGTTTGAACAGAACCACCTGATGCAAGCTGCGTATTCGCATCCAGTGAATCCTGAAAATTCACATTGCTTAGGCCATTATTCCCAGTGTTATGCAGCGTAATCAGATATTCCAGCGTATCACCGGGGCTGGCTGCTTGATTCCCATCCGCATCCACCACCAGTGTATCCTGCTTGGTCGCAATCAGGGCAAAAGAAACCGAGAGCAGGGTCATATCAGTCGCCGTATTATTCGCGGGGTTGAGGTCGGCGCCGTTGCCGCCATCATCGCCAATCGTCGCTGAATTTGTCACTTGACCGACGCCAAGTGGTAAACTACCGTTTACATTGACCGCAAAAATTACAGACCCTGTAGCGCTAGTGACCAGATTACTGACAAGATACGTACAGGTGCTCCCTGCGCAATTCCATCCGGGTGAGCTGGTATTGGCGGCAAAGCTTGTATGATCCGGCACAATTTCGTTGATCACGACGCCGGTTGCGCCCTGGTTGCCGACGTTGGCGTAGCGCAACGTGTAGGCAATGGTTGCGCCTGGCTTGACCTTCACGCCGCCATCATCGTTGGTCAGGCTTAGATCGGGCGCAGCGTCAACCGGGGTTGCGGTGCTGCTTTGACTGACGTCAGCCGCTGTGCTGTGCCCAATTTTGGCGACGTTGATAAGCTGAGCCACACCGGCTGGCAATTGATTATTGACCCGAACAACAAACATAAGCGAACCACTCATGCTGCCAGACAGGTCGCCACTCGCATGTGTACAAATCGCCCTAGGTGCCGTGCTGCTACAATGCCAAATTGTCGCATCGCCAACAAAGCTGGTATTAGCAGGCACCGTTTCGGTAAGCATGACACCGGCGGCGGTTTGATTGCCGGTATTCGTGTAAGCAAGTGTATAGGTTAGTGTAGCGCTAGGCTTGACGGTGACACCATGATCAGTTTTATCGATCACCAGGCCCGCAGCCGCCTTGACGGGCGTCACATCCGTGGCGGAGGCGACACTGGGCGTACGGTTATCGCCGATAAAGGCGCTGTTACTGATCTGGGTGACACCACTGGGCAGAGAGGTCACGACACTGACGGCAAAAGTGACGCTGCCGTGAGCACCCCCGGCCACATTGCCAATCGCCAATTTACAAACACTGCTCGCGGCTCCGCTGCTTGGAGTACAAATCCAACCAATTGTGCTGCCACTGGCTATGAACTTTGTGTTAGCGGGCACGGTTTCCGTGATGATGACGCCCGCCGCCGCTTGATTGCCAGCATTGGTGTAAACAAGGGTGTACACAATGGCTTTCCCTGGCTCGGCCACGCTGACATCATGCCGCTTATCCAGCAGCCATGTAGGCGCAGCGTTAAGCGGCGTCGTATCGTTGGCCTTGTTATTGCTTGGCGTGGGATCAACACCATTACCACTATCATCGTTGATCGATGCATTGTTGGTGATCTGGGTGACACCCGCAGGGATAGGATTGACGACACTGACAGTGAATAAGGCTCTGTTGTGGCTGCCGCTTGCCAGGGCGCCAATCGTAAGTTTGCAAACACTACCGGCGTCGATGGTGGGCAGACAAGCCCAGCCTGGCATACTGGAAGTAGATTTGAACTTCGTATTGGCCGGTACAGTTTCGACGATCACAACGCCGGTTGCCCCTTGGTTGCCGGCGTTGGTATAATTCAACGTATAAGTAATCGCACCGCCGGGTATGCCACTAGCACCGCCATCCGTCTTGCTAAGCACTAAGTCTGGGGCAGCGGTCAACGGCGTGCTATCAGAAGCGTTATTGGTGGCAGGCGTAGGATCGACGCCATTAGCACCGTCGTCGCTGATAGACGCGGTGTTGTTAATTTGTACGACGCCGGCAGGCACGGGGTTGACAACGGTTACGACAAAGCTAGCCTTATCACTACTGCCAGCCGCCAACGCACCAATGCTTTTCGTACAAGTGCTACCAGCAACAGTGTT
>JBBREZ010000141.1:0-14172 GCA_038225095.1 Caldilineales bacterium | reverse complement strand
CCTCAGCCAACGGCAACCAAAAGGGCGACATCCGTACCGAAGGCTACGAATACGCCGCGCTCAGACAATAACGGTAATGATAATAACAACAATAACAATCAACCAGCAGCAACCGCAACGCCAGTTCCAGCGCAGCCTGCGCCTGGCGACGGCCCAACCGGTGTTGTCAATGTAGACAGATTGAACGTGCGCCAGGGGCCAGGCACCACTTTCGCGATCATTGGCAAAGCAGATCGCGGCCAAACCTTCCGCATTCTTAACCGCAATGCCGCCGGCGATTGGTGGCGTGTTTGTTGTACAGCTGACAATCAAGAAGGTTGGGTCAGCGCTAGTCTTATCCAGCCAAGTTTTGACCGGGCGCAAACCAATGATTTAGTGCCACTCATGGACGCTGCACCAGCCCCCACCGTAGCCGCTACTGCGCCCGCTACAGCGCCCGCTACCCAGGTTCTAACGCCGACTACGACGGCCAATTTGACATCAACCGCAACCGTCACGGCCAGTAACGACATCAGCGCTGCGGCAGTAAGCACCAAATCTGGCATTACAGCAAGGACAGCAACGACAAGCCCACTGGCGCTGACGATGCAACAAACACCGGACCTGATCTGGCAAGGCAGTCAATTTGCAATTGATTTTGTGATTACGAACACCGGCAGCATTGCGGTGACAAAGGTAGAATTGCGCGATGAATTGCCCACAGAATTAAAATTTGTGAAGGCAACCGCAAGCAGTGGTGGAGCAGTTGTGCCGCAAAGCAACGTCGCGGGGAAGCATGTTTTAGATGTGCAATGGCCAGCATTAGCACCGGGCGCTGTTGTGACCGCGACCGTCAAGCTAGAAATGTCACCCACTGTGGCGGACGGGCTCGTGATTGATAATCTTGCTGTGGCCGCGGGCGAAAATGTGGCCAGCAATACAGCAGGGGTGAGTTTGGGTCTGCCACCCGCCACTTTGCCGGATTTCCAATAAATTAAATGGACCCCACCCCCGCCCTCCCCTAGGAAAGGAGGGGACTGATAAAGGACAGACGAATTTACTTGCTCTGTCTCTCATCAGTCCCCTCCCAGCAGGCTTCGACGGGGCCTTCGGCAAGCTCAGGCCCCGTGCGGTGAGCTTGTCGAACCGCAGCCGAACGGGAGGGCTAGGGTGGGGTCCATTTCCCCCTGTGGCGAATGAAAGTTCGCACCACGCTTATCACATACGCATGTGACATCAAATCGCTCAACACTCCTTCTTTTTGATAAACAGCAAGCCCTGTGGACTGGTGCACTGGCCGCCGCTCTAGCCACGGGGCTCGCTTTTGCGCTCTACGTATGGACAGCGGCGCCTGGCATTACATGGGCGCATGAGGGTGCAGATGGCGCCGAGTTGCTGGCGGCAGCCGTGAGCAATGGCGTACCCCATCCGCCCGGCTATCCGCTCTATATGTGGCTATTACAAGCTTGGCTTCGCTTCGCGCAATTATTTTTTCCTGGGAGCGATCTGGCCTGGCACGGGGCGTTGTTAAGCGCCCTTTGTGCGGCTTTGAGCGTAGGCATCACTGTCTTAATTGCGGGTCACTTATTGGACCAACAACCAGGAAGATGGCTGTGGGCCACCTGGGCTGGGCTGGCCTGGGCAATCAGCCCGCTGCTCTGGAGCCAGGCGGTCATCACCGAAGTGTACGCCCTACATGTGCTCTTTTTTACCTTATTAGGCTGGGTAATTTTGGTCAAAGGTGGGCGCTTTGTCTATCTTGTCCCCATCATTGCGCTGGGCGTGGCTCACCATCTAACCTTTATTTTGCTGTTACCATCTGTACTTTATTATATAGGGAGCATTCGTGGCGGCACGCTGCGGCAACTGGGGCAGACGATCGCGGTCATGGCGCTTGGTGGCATCCTCGGCCTGGTATTTTATCTGCGCATTCCCTGGGTGGCGAGCGGTGTGGCGGTCCCGCCCCCGGTGAACTGGGGTTATGCGGATAACGGCGCAGGCTTTTGGTGGTTGATCAGCGGCGCAGCTTATCGCAATTATCTCTTCAGTGCGCCGTCGTCAACCCTGTTAAGCCGCATAGCCAGTTGGGCCTATACGGTGACGAGTCAATATACGGTGGTTGGCCTGGGCCTGGCCTTGTTCGGCCTTAACAACTGGGATCGCAATCAACCACAATTGCGCAATTTTAGCCTGCTCTGGATTGTGCCAATTAGTATCTATGCGATTGGCTACTATACACGCGATAGTGATATTTATTTGCTGCCGGTCACCTGGATAGTTGTATTATGGCTAGCAGTAGGTCTAGCCGATGCACAACGTTGGCTACAAATTCGTTGGCCAGCTCGATCATTGTCCATAGTGGCGGCGATTGTTCTGACGATTGCTTTAGTCATATTGGGTAGTCTACGCTTGCCAACACTTTCGCTACGCCATGACAGCGAAGCGCGCCAGTTCTTGGAGGGCGCAACAGCCGCGCTGCCACCGAACAGTATTGTAATCAGCCGCGAGGACAATGACACTTTCGCCTTGTGGTATGGGGCGTGGGCGAGCGGTACATTAATACACCGCGCGCCGGGTGTGGTATTGATCAACGATTCGCTTTATCAATTTCCCTGGTATCAGCGTTTAATCGCTGCTTTATATCCAGCTGTTGTGGGGAACAGCCATTCTGTAGAGGAAATCTTGGCGTTGAATCACGGCGTGCGCCCGATTTTTTTTAGTGCCGACTTGTCACTTGTACCGTCTAATCAATTGCAAAAAGTTGGCCCTTTATGGCGGTACAAATAGAGTGGATGCATGACAAGCCAAGCTCTGCCAGTGATTCACCTGTACATTATCGAGATTAGGCCAATCCAAGCAATAAATAATGATCCAGGGATCGAGACCTTCGGCAGAGCTCAGGTCGACGCCTGACAGAAGGAAAGGACCCCACGACTCGACTGCCGTTCGACAAGCTCACGGCCCGGTCGGGGTCTGAGCTTGCCGAAGACCGCCGACCGTCCGGTCCAGCGGGTGCCCTCTAGGCGCGATAGGTCTAGCCTGTATCCTTATTGATTTGGAATGGCCTTAACAAAGCTCAGTCAATCGATGGTTGAAACCATCTAGCAGACGGTGAATTCATTCACCGGTTTCTTAATCCCAATAATGTTAATTTTCGCTCATTTTCCATGTGCTTGCAAAGCAAAAGATGACTTCGATTCTACACGACTCTTCAACCTCATCTGATCCATCTTTACCCACGCCCGAGCTCGACGCAACCATCGCGCCGAAGCGGGGTTGGCACAAGTGGCGCCGCCCGCTCGGGGTGGCGTTGCTACTTGTTTTATTGCTCATCGATTATAGAATTGAGCAGATTGGCTATCATGGCTGGATGGCTTACCAGGCTGGCCAGGCGTTGCGCAAGTTAGCGGCTTCAAACCCAAGCTTGGATAATTTGCCAGCTGTACAAACGTCAACGCGCAAGCTCGCCAGTGCCGTCACCCATTTGGAAAGCGAACTCCGACCGCTCCGCCCCATCCTACATCACATGCGCTGGTTGCCAAAGGTTGGGCCGACGGTTGCTGCCGCACCGGAATTGCTGGTTGCTGGGCGCGAATTAATCAACCTGGCAAATGAAGGCCTGATGCTCGTTAACTCGACGCAAATAGCCGCAGCGAAGGGCGACAAGTTGGCGCTGTTGGCAACGGTCTTGTCGACAACGGCCACTATTTCACAACCCCAATTCATGGCGCTGGCCCTGCATGCCGAGCTAGCCCAACAGGCGTTGAGTCAAGTGCCGGTGAGTCAACTGCCAATCGCGTTGGTCAAGCGTCTCGTTCAGGTGCAGCCACTCTTACCAATGCTAGATGCCGGTTTACAGCTAGGACCCGTATTACCCACGCTATTGGGCGTCAAAGGCCCGAAAACGTACCTGATCTTAGTGCAAAACAATCAAGAACTGCGCGCAACGGGCGGTTTTATTTCGGCGGTGGGCAAGTTAACGCTCGACAAAGCACAACTGAGCGGATTGGACTTTACGGATAGTTACAACGTATTTCGCGAGGATGTCGATCACCCAATAGCGCCGGGACCTATGCAACGCTATATGGGCATTCCGCTGTTGCTGGTGCGTGATGCCAATTGGTCGCCCGATTTGCCAACGACAGCGATGTTGGTTAAAGCCCTTTATGCGCAAGATACCGGTGTTACGGTGGATGGTATTATCACGATTGATTTGCACGCGGTGGAGTTGCTGATCACAGCGCTGGGGCCGCTAACGGCGCCCGGCGCGAAGACGCCAATCACAGGGTCGAACATCATCGAGCAGATGAAACAGTTTTGGGCCAAACCGGCAGCCACTGGGGCGACACTCCAAGAAGTTGGCTTTCAGGGCTGGTGGGGCCAGCGCAAAGATTTTATTCCCGCGTTGGCCAAGCTTGCCTTGCAGCGCCTACAAAGTGGTCAGGTTGATTACATAAGTCTGGTGCAAGCCGCCCAGACCGCCCTCAACGAACGCGCGATTCAAATTTGGGTGGACGAACCGGCCACAGCTGCACAATTGGGCAAGCTGACTTGGGATGGCGCGCTACACCCGCAACCAGCCGCCGACTTTCTGGCCCTGGTTGACATGAACATGGGCTATAACAAGGTAAATGCGGTGATCCAACACAGTTTGCGTTACACCGTCACCTGGCCCGCCGATACAACGCAGCCAGCCCTGGCCACAGTCGCGATCAGCTACACCAATCCGATCACGCAGACCGATCCCGTCTGCGCAGCCAAACCGTATTATGGCGAAAATTATGATGATATGATCCGACGCTGCTATTTCGATTATGTACGGCTTTATGTGCCGAGTGATAGCAAACTGGTGGCGCTGGATGGCGTGCAGCCGGATTCGGTTTCTAGCCAGCGTGGTGAGCGTGGCTTGCGCGTGTTGGCAGGTTATTTTGTCTTAAAACCAGGCGAACAAAAGACGATTACATTTCACTATCAACTGCCGGCGTGGCTGAAATTCGCCGATTATGCGCTCGTGGTACAGCGGCAATCGGGGGCAATTCCGCTGCCGTTGACCATCCAGGTTGGGGATCGCAAGATGTCAACCATTCTGGAGGGTGGCAAATTCAAGTGGTCGCCCTAAAATGTTTGTCGCGCGCAAGCTTAAAAAGAGGCGGCTCCAATGAACAAATATCTACGTGCGCTACCGATCATTTTGCTATTGGCTGTACTCATCGGTTGTGGTCAGACGCCAGCCGAAAATACCGTCGCCCCAACGACAACCGTCGTTCAATCAGTCAGCCTAGCCACACCAACGATACCAACGACCCCGACGATATCGGCTACAGCAACCATCACTAAACCGCAATCAACAATTCTGTCAGAAATCGATCAATTTTTGAACGAGCAGGTGAAAGCCGATCAATTTAGCGGCGCCGTGCTGATTGTGCAAGACGGCGTAATTCTGGTCAGCCAAGGCTATGGCTTAGCCGATCGCGCCCACAACCTCCCCAACACACCCCAGACCAAATTTCGCTTGGCTTCACTGACCAAGCCGTTCACAGCTATCGCCATTCTCCAGTTGCAGACGCAGGGAAAATTGAATGTACAAGACCACATCTATCAATACATCGCAGATTGTCCAGCAAGTTGGCAGGCGATCACGATTCATCATTTGTTGACGCATACCGCTGGCATTCCTGATCTTGAGCATTTCCCAGATTACGAACAGACAAAAACTATCCCCTCTACCCCAACCCAGACAATTGCACGCTTCAAAGACAAACCCCTAGATTTTCAACCAGGCACAAAGTGGAATTATAGCAATTCAGGCTATATTCTTCTAGGTGCGATTATCGAAAAGGTCTCCGGCAAAACGTACGAGACATTCTTACAGGAAAATATCTTCACCCCTTTGCAAATGGTCAACACTGGATACGAACATGATAAATCGTTGCTCGCCACCGGCTATGCGAATGCCACTGCCGAGGCCGACTTGATTGACATGTCGATCCCGTTTGCAGCGGGTGGCCTATATGCCACCGTCGAAGACTTGTATCGCTGGGATCAAGCATTGGATACGGAAAAGTTATTGCCAAAATCGTTGCTGGGTGCAATGTTTACGGCCCAGGCTGCCATCCCTAATTCGGATGGGTCAAGTTATGGCTATGGCTGGGTGATTGGTCAGCAGTTGGGTCATCAAACCATAGGGCACAATGGCG
Source organism: Caldilineales bacterium (assembly GCA_038225095.1). Classification (GTDB taxonomy): domain Bacteria; phylum Chloroflexota; class Anaerolineae; order Caldilineales; family Caldilineaceae; genus JAPLGZ01. The sequence goes on along the minus strand of JBBREZ010000141.1, from coordinate 7,996 downwards.
GGATTGAAGGATTTGTCGCCAGCTATAACCGTTTTCCCGCGGATAAAGTGACCATTATCGTGCTCAGCAACCGGCAAGATATCAACCCAAACCAGATTAGCAGCCAATTGGCGCGCATTGTTTTTGAAGGAAAGTAGCCTACCCATGTAACCGCTTTTACAGCTCAATTGTTTGATCATCAATCGTCGGCCCCGCGCACACGGGGCCATCACTTGTCCAACGCAACGGATCAATGCACATCCGGCGCGCCGTGCGGGCAACATCCCAGGCGTGATAAACGATGAACTCGGTCTGGTCATCTGGCCCTAGCACCAGCGAATTATGCCCAGGACCGAGCACTTTGTCGGGCACGGCTTGTAGGATACTCGGCCCTGGACGGCTCTGTTCCTCCCGATAGGGCCCAAGCACCTGGCCGGCCATCCCGTAACTGACGCCATAATCAAACGAATGCCAGGCACCCCCACTGTAAAAACAATAATAGTACCCCGCATGATACGTGACAAACGGACCTTCTACCGTGTGCCAGGCATCCCAGGTCTGGCTGTAAATGGTGCGATTACGCTCATAAATTTGCCAGTCGCTCGATGCGCGCAGCAGCGGCACAGGTGAACCTAGCGTATCCAACATCGTATCCGCCAACTGCACGACCGCAATGCCCGTACCAACCCGCTGATCGAAGAAGTCTTGGCAGAAGAAAAGATACCATCGCCCATCCTGCGGATCGCGGAAAGGATGGGCATCAATCGTAAAGCCGGCATCTGGCATTAATTGTTTAACCGTTTGGAATGGCCCGCGCGGGCTGTCTGCGATGGCGACATGCAAGCGTTGTGTTTCATCCGCCGTGCGCTTGCCCGCCGAAAAGTACATATAGAATTTACCATTGCGTTCCGCCACTTCGGGCGCCCAGTAATTGCCGTCGGGCAGCGTCGGCAGAGGCTCCAGTGCATTACCAATGTGCTCCCAGTGGGCTAAATCCTTGGAATGCAAAATGGGAAAGATTTTATGATCCTGCCGGACGCCGCTTGTCCCATAGGCATAATACTCACCCTCCCATTTCAGGACGAAAGGGTCCGCCATTTCACCAGGCCAGACCGGGTTGCGATAGGTTAAACGCATTATTTTAACTCCATTGCTAAGGCACAGAACTTAACGTCTCTGGATTCTACGCTTATGGTAGGTCATCATCGGTGGGGATATCTAGCGCCGGGTTTCCCCAATCGTCCTCCTTGCTGCGTGCGCGATACACACGCACGTAATCAAAATTCGCAGTGAAGCCTGCGCCGCCCATCGACACCAGACCAATCCGCGCCCGCTCACGAAGTTGATGCGTCCACGTCCCGCCATGCACCCAGCTTTTACCGTCACGGCTGGTGTAGGCGGTGTAACTTTCTTCATTTCCTCGCGCGTGTCGGGCAATGCGCAGATAGGTCCACTCATCCGGTGCGCCCACCACGGTGTTGCCGTAGCGTGGATAACCGGCAGGCACTGGGCTCAGTTCTTTGGCAAACTCGGTCTGCCGCGTCTCCCAGATCGAGACATGGGTCAGTTTGATAAAGTTGTCGTCGTCACCATAGATGACCAGCCCAGCCTGAACAAAATTAAAACAACAGCCTTCCGCTGGAACATTCAGCTTTACCCGCGTCTCGACCACGTAATCCTTCTTTGGCGCGGCTTCAGTCAGGACAGAGGCATTATTGCTGTCAACATACAAATCAGCGGCCTGCGTATCAAAACGAAATGTCCCATCGGCAAGCCCGTACGCACCATTCGCTGGCTGGCGCACCCAACTCCATTGTGGATTGAGGGTAGCGCTTTCAAATTCATCTGAGAACTGTGCCACCGGTTTGGCCGACCGGGCGGCGGACAGCGCATGTACTTCACTGTTTGCTTGATCGCTATCCTGATCGCCTGCTCGCACGGACGGCGCCCGTTGCGGTGTATCCGAGGCCCAACGTTCCGCCCGCACCGTCGGCCAGCCGTCAATCCAATTCAGCCGGTCTAGCAGGACAGGCCGCTTCGTAAATCCTGTTTCGCCCGCAAAATAGGCATCGTTGCGATCAACCGCGTGATAGAAAAACCAATCTTGTCCGGCCAGGTCGGTGACGATTGCATTATGGCCGGGGCCAACCCAACGATTGCCGTTCATACTGATCACGGGGGTTCCCCCCACGCGCCCAGCCAACAGGGGTACACCTTCGCGATCCACGAAAGGGCCAAGTGGATTAGTCGAGCGCCCAGCAAAAACACTGTAGCCCGTCAAAGGACCATTGCAACAATTGGTGGCCGAGGCAAACAGGTAATAGAAATCGCCGTGTTTGCGTACATACGCACCCTCATAGCGATTGGCAATCGTAATCTGCACCTGCGTCGCCGGGTCGGCGTGCAGGCCATCTGCCGAGAGTTTGCGGGCAGCAATGCCGCCGAAGTAGCTGCCATAGTAGATATAGCGCTGGCCTGTATTATCTGTGATGATGGCTGGATCGAAAACCCAACGCCGGTCGTTGGGGCAACAGGGTGGCGCGTGTGGCTCAACGACCGGCACGCCAGTATCAGTCCAGGGACCCGTTGGCGAGTTGCTGGTGGCCACGCCGATTGCGCTGCCACCGCCGGGCAGGTTGGTGTTCGACGCCGTGTAGTAGAGGTAATAGGTGTTATTGGCAAACTCAATATCGGGCGCCCACAGTCCTGCGTCCGCCGCCACCCAAGCTGGTCGCGTGGCGAAGACATCACCGGCATAAATCCAGTTGACGAGATCGGTTGATTTGTAGGTGGGAATCAGGTGAAAGATCAGATGGCCCGCACCATCACGATCATCACCACGCAAAGGGTCCGTTGTGCAATACATATACCATTCCGTTTTACCAGACGCCAAAACGATCGGGTGCTGGGTCACCGATGGATCAGCGCAACTCTCGACGGCCTTGCCATCCGCTGTCCGCAATGGCAGCGGGTTCTGATAGCGGTGATCCATAGCGATGGCAGCGCCACTGTTCGCGGCGCCCACAACGATCAGGAACGTAATCAACAGGGTACGCAAGAATGGTCGGGAATGCCGTGCATACGAATTCATCTTCGTCTCCTCCGTAGGGATAATGGGGTGTATGAACGCGTGATCAAAACTTATTCACTCAAACATAAGGAAGCACGTTGGCACAACGTGTCTATGAATCGCTATTATAGAAGTTGAAGGAGAGAATGTCAAGCAATTTTTGAAAAATCTACAGAGTTAGATTGTAAGTTGTCTACATTGTAGCCAGTGTTATCTTACTGCTTTCAGTCCACGGTCGCCCGTACGAACGCCTGCGTAATCGCAATCGGCGCCGTGATCGCAGTGCCCACGACCACCGCAAACGCTCCGGCATCCAGCGCCGCCCGCACATCTTCTGGGTGACCGACGCGCCCTTCGCAGATAATCGGCGTGCTGATGCGTGCGGCTAAGGCCCGCAAAAGTTCCAAGTCCGGGCCGTTGGTTCTCGGACGCGCGGGCGTGTAACCGGCCATCGTCGTCGCCACAATATCAACGCCCGTCGCCGCCGCCGCTAGTCCTTCCTCCAACGAGTCAATATCGGCCATCACCGGCACCCCCAACTTGGATTGGATGCTAACAATCAATGCTTCTGGCGATTGGTTGCCTTGACGCGCACGATGCGTGGCGTCGATCGCGATCAGATCCGCCCCGGCGCGCACCAGTTGCCGCGCCGCTTGCAGGGTTGGCGTGATATAAACTGGATATGCCTCGGTGCGCAGTTTATAAATGCCGAGGATCGGTAGCTTTACCGCTTTGCGGACAGCGCGCGTATCGGCTGGCCCATTCACCCGGATGCCCACTGCGCCCGCAATCTCGGCGCAACGCGCAAAAGCGGCCATAAACTTGGGGCCATAAACGGGGCTGTCGGCATCGGCCTGACAGGAGACAATCAGGCCACCGCGTAATTGTTCGATCAATGCTGACATGTTTAGCTTATCCATTTTCTGTTTTCATAGAGCCGATATGGTTGGCAAAGCTGGACCTCTCCCTCCGCCCTCCCCTGCTGGGAGGGAGCCTGTCACGGGATAGAACGAGTCACTTCATCTGTCCCTAATCAGTTTCCTCCCTTACCAGGCTTCGACGTGAGCTCAGCCGAACGGGAGGGCCAGGGTGGGGTTCCTGGGTATTTTCAAAACTGCTCTGTAATTGCGCAACCGCTGCGGCTAATGGCACCTGGCCCAGCTTAAGCGCCATGATCACCGCGCCTAGCATGGGTGGCAGGGCCGGTTCCACAACTTGAATGGTTGGCGTTTGGCTCTGCAAGGCGTCCACAAAAGTTTTCCGCACGCCGGTAATATGGGTAAAAACACCGCCCACCGTTGCCACCGGAACTGGTTGATCGCCAAAGTTCAACTGACGCACTAAAGTGGTGACGGTGTGCGCCAGATCATGGCCGGCCTGATCGAGCAATTGGCAGGCGACGGCATCCGCTTGTTCAGCGGCATGGGCAACCAGCGGGGCTAAGGCCGCAAAGCCGCGGGCACCAAAGTCGCTGGCATAGACATGGCGTTTGACATCATAGGTGCGCGATTCGCCAAAGTGTTGCATTAGCAACACCTCTAACAGGGTATGGGGGCCCCAGCCATCCGCCGCATGAAAAGCCGCAATCACAGCGTTACGTCCGATCACGCAGGCGCTGCCTTCATCGCCGGTCAGCCATCCCCAACCACCAACGCGCGCCGTTTTTCCGTTGCGGTCAATCCCCAATGCCGTGCTACCCGTGCCTGCGATAATGATTACCCCCGGCTTGCCCAAGTGTGCGCCATTCAAGGCCGAAACAGCATCGCCCTGAATATCGACCTGGTCGAATTGAACTACTTGCGGCAAGAGCGCCAACGCAGTAGCGGCTTCGGGCGTGCCAGCCTCGACACCGGTCAGCCCCAACGCCACGGCAGCCATGCGTTGCGAGGTGAGCTTGGCCGCTGCCCAGGCCGAGTGGACCGCTTCGCCCAATGCAGCCACATAAACTTCATGGCTACCCTGCGTCGCAAAGTGGAGCAAGCCGCCCCCTGCGCCCAAGCCCAGAATTTTGCCATCCGCGGTGGCGATGGCGCATTGCGTAGAAGTCTGGCCGCCATCGATGCCAATCACCAGATTCGTCATATTCATTTTACTTTCATCCATAACCGCATTGCGTTCGCTAATAGACAAACCAAATAGACGCTGCACAATCCAACTGGACGGGCACGGTATACCGTGCCTCTACAAATGTGCAACCTTTATTTGGTTTGTCTATTAGATGGTTGCTGACAAGCAGACGCAACAGGTTTTATGCTTACGCGCCTTCAACCACTTTGCGCAACGCTTCACCGTTGTTTTTCATCCACTGATACAACACAATCAGATCGGTGCCAATGCAAAAATGGCGCACGCCCAGGTCAAGGTAATACTTGGCTTCGTCGGGCGAATTGATTTCGGCACGCGGTGGGATGCCCATTTTGATCGAAGTTTCCAGCACCCGCTTTTCCACAGCCTGAATCTCTGGTGTGTGGCGTTGACCGGCGCGCCCAATGCTCATGCTATAGTCAGCGCCGCCCCACTGGATCATGTCCAGACTTGGCAAGGCGAGAATTTCTTCGAGTTGCTCGACTGCGCCTTTCTTTTCAATCATCAACACGATCACGGTGTCGCGCAGCGCTTGCACATATTCCTGGCCGCCGCCATAGCCCATGTACGCATGACGGCGCACGCCCACGCCATATTCACCGCCATCCTTCGGGCGTGTCGGGCTTCACGGAGCGAATGCAGGCTTTAGCCTCTTCTACATTGTGACAATCGGCAAACAGCACACTTTGGAAACCCGAACCAATCGCGCGTTGGGCGACAAAGCGTTTCGGCTCATAGTCCACCTTGATCATCATGCCCAGGTCGTACAACTCCGCTGCGCGACACAGATTGTCGAAGTCGTAGAGATCGTAGGGGGCGTACTCGGCGACAAATTCGACATAATCGAACGTGTGGGTGTGGCCAATCGCTTCCACCACCGACGGCCACGTGGAGTGAATATGGGTGGCGATGCTAGGTTTATTTTCGTTGAGCAGATTGCGCAGTTTGTTGGCGCGCATGGAATTCTCCTTGGGTTTGGAAATGCGAAAAATATTGGCGTTTTTAGAAACAATTTCGGTGTAATGAATTCGCTTATTTTGCCTGAAGCGCAATTGATATGCAATGCGGTTTTGGCGCGGGGATGAATCCCGCGCCGACTTAAGCCCGCGTCAGCACGGGCGCAACGGTGGCCCGTGCATACAAGTCAGTAAATCCCTGGCTGCCATCGTCGTCCAGCAACTCAGTGTGGTTGCCCCGTTCATAAACCGGCTGATTGCCCAAGCTGAAATACTGCCACATCTCCGACGTGTGATGAGAATCGTTGGCAAAATAGACGTTGACCCCACAGTCACGGCTGAACTTGAGCAAGCGCCGTGGCAAGCTGAAATCGGCCTTTTCCACTCGATATTTTTCCAGGGCCGCCTCGTCAACCGTTACACCTAAACCGGGCGCGTCCGGCACCTGGGCATGGCCGCCGATCACGTCAATCCGCTCGCTGAGCAAGTTATGTTGGTATAGTTCGTGACAGTTGACCGCCGGCCATTGCGCATGGGTGAGCGCCGCGCCCAGGTGTAAAGCCAATGTCGTGGTGAGGCCGGTGCCGACCATTTGCAAGAAGAAAGGCATATTGGCCATCGCCGATGCATGCCCGTCGGCAACGATTTGCGCAACGCCGCCGCCGATCACAAAACCGTCACAATAGCCTTCGCCAATCGCAGTGCGTCCCGGCACGCTGCCATAATGATGCGCCGTGGCGGTGCGAATTTGCGAACGCAGCAGCTTGTTGCCCGGCACATCGTCGGCGCGGATCGGCCCTTCATAAATTTTGATCTTGGGAAATGCTTCTTCTAATTGGCGCAACACCGGCACGGCGTTGGAAACATTGATCAGAAAATCGTTCCAGTCGGCGTCAATGCAGAAATAGTCCGGCGTCGCAGCGCTGATCCGCTTGACGGTTTCGTACACGTCGAACCAGGGGCGGGCCTTGATCTTGATCGACGTATAGCCCAATTCTACGGCCTTTTTAGCCTCAAGCTCATATTTTTCCGGCGCCATGTCGTGATCCCAAAAGGAGACGGGGCACCATGCGCGACATTGTTTGCCCAGCAATTGGTGGACGGGTACGCCAGCGAGCTTCCCTGCGGCGTCAAAGAGCGCCATTTGCAAACCCGCGCCCAAGCTATCGTCCCACATCAACTCAAAGGGCGAGCGATTGATCACGCGCGCTTCCAGATCAACCCGACCCCAGGTGTAATTCTGGATCGTCTCCCCATAACCGACCACGCCAGCATCGGTCTGCACGCGGATCACCTCTACCTCTGACCAGCGGTGAATGCGGGCGCGTTCCATCTCACGCTGGACGCGGTCTACAAACGGGACAACCAATAATATGCGTTCAACTTCGGTCACTTTGCCCACTGCGCTGTTGGCAGCCATAATGCTTTGTCCTTTCTAATTTTTCACATTTGTAGGGCCTACGTAAAATGCAGCATAGCCGAGACCCCTGATTTGAAATCGCGTTTGATTGAAAGTTGCGGTCAAATAACGGTTATTGTGCCCTAATCTGCCCACGCGTGGCAAGCAGGTGAACGCGGCGCCATCCTGGCCCATTTTATACCTTTGACAACTAAGATAAGAACTGTTATATTCGCTTTGAAATTACAATTGGTAAAGCTATAACTGTTCAGGCTTTGTCACCAATTGATACAAATCACTTTCGTGAACTTCATGTGATTTACCATGAAAACCAAGCAAGGCTGAACTGTTAGAGGTTATTCCGATTTGTTGTGTACCACTGGTGATGGCTTGGTGTGTCTTAAAGAATACCAGAGAGAAAAATTAAATCGGAATAAGGTCTGTTATATAAAACTTATCCTAGTGAGGCGCCAATGACTTATCAGCTACCAGTTGAAATTACCCGAG
>JBBREZ010000140.1:0-14203 GCA_038225095.1 Caldilineales bacterium | reverse complement strand
GGTTGGAGACGAAGTTCGAATCCACCCAAACTGCCGGTTAATTCCTCTGTTGTTTTTCTGTGAGCAGCTCTCTCTCTGGTAGCACTGCATTTCACACCGCTCAGAAGGTCCATTTTTGTCAAAAGTCCAATTTATAACAACGGCGAGTTTATTAGACGAATTTATCGAGTACGAATTTATGGATAGCGGAAGTAAATTGCCGAAAAGACCAACAGAAGACATTTTTGCTGAGGCCATCACGCGCGTTGAAGCTGGCGAGCCGGTTGACGTGGTATTGGCCGCTTATCCTGCTGAACATCAGGCCGAATTGCGCGATTTGTTGCTCATTATCGCCGTAGCTGGCCAAATCCAGCAGGCGCCTGTGCCGCGTCCGGCGCTCGACCGCCGCGCGGCTCGCAAACAGGCATTTTTGCAAACGGCGGCTGAATTGCGCGTCGAACGAGCAGTAAATGTACCGCCCGTGACGATGCCGGTAATGACCGCAGGGCTCACGCTAGCCGAACGCTGGCAGGCGCTCTGGTCGGCCATACAGGCTGCCTTTACCGTGCGTACCATGCAACTTGCCCCGTTGATCGTTGGGCTAACCTTGATCGTGCTCAGTTCATTTAGCCTGGTGACCTTTGCCCAAGATGCTTTGCCCGGCGATGTTGCCTACCCAATGAAAGAATGGATGCGCTATCAGAAGCTAAATTTAAGTCCGCCGGCGCAACAGCCTCAATTGCTCCTAGACAATGAACGAGAATTGCAAAGCGACATCCAGAAGGCGAGGGAAAAGGCCCAGCAGAAAGCAGATACGACGCATGACCTAAATAATGCGGTGGTTAAAGCGCGTAGCACTTTGATCTTTCACGGTGATGAAGGGCACTATTTCGTGATCGGTGGTTTGCAAGTTTTGAAAAAATATCAACCAGATGCCAATCAAAATCAGAACTTCCGTGACTTGACCATTGAAGGGCAACCGGCGCCGGGCAAGCAAGTGATTTTGGAATATCAAATTTTGCCTGTGCAAAGTGGCAAGGATGGCACACAAATTGTACAAGGCATCTCGCTGCGCGTTTTGGAAACTGCGCCGGTTGTGCCCACCCCTGTGCCCACCAATACGCCTGTGCCTACCTATACCCCCACGCCGCCTGATATGAGTAGTTGTGTTGTCAAGCCCATTTCCGGTTGGTTGCCCTACCAGATCCAGCCGGGAGATACGTTATCGGCGCTTGCGCACCGCACCGCTACGAACGTTTCTAGTTTGCTGCTTGCCAATTGTCTTGCTTCAGATGTGATTCCAGCCAGTGGTATCTTATTGTTGCCGCCAATCGCGCCAACGGCCACGCCTGTTATACCGCCAACACCGGTGGTCACTGTGACACCCACCGAAGCGTTCACCGCCACGGTAACGTCCGTTGAAACGACAACAATTGTTGCTACACTGGAGGCGACCGTGATCGCAACTGAGGTTATTACAGGAACCGAGCCAGCCGGTGAACCAACGTTGGCGGCTACGAGTTCTGCCACATCAGTAATAACGTCTACGATAACACCTGCGGCAACGGAAACCGCCCTGGCAACCAGTGTAGCAACGCCAGAACCAAGTGCGACGTCGTCAACGCCATTTACATCTACGGCAGCTACAACACCTGGCGCGACACCTACGTCCACGGCGACATCTTTCCCAATAGTAACGCCAACCCCAACCCCAACGGTGGCATCATCTTCCAGCACGGCTACAGCAACGGCAGCGGCTACGGATGGGGCTTCTGTTACGCCAGAACCTGCTATCACGCCGGCATCAGCCGGTACGCCAACGGCTGTTAATACATCAGGCGTTCCAGAGCAAGCGACGCCAACGGCAACTGTTGTAGCCTTGCCAACGTTCACCCAGACACCAATGCCTGCGGCTACGCAAGTTGAACCGCCAACCGCAACGCCTTTGCCACCCCCAACGGAAGCGCCGACCCAAGCGCCTCCAACCCAGGCTCCACCAACCCAGATGCCGCCGCCCACGGAAGTTCCGCCAACACAGGTGCCGCCGATACAAGTGCCACCAACCCAGGCGCCACTACCTACCACCGCAGAATCGACTGATAGTGCAGCGGTGAAATCATCATCTCAGCCTTCGCCGGTCCAGCCTCCAACGCTTATTGTATTGACACCAACGCCAGCCAGCGTGTCCCCTATTCACTAAATGAATGTTCAACGGTGCACGATTTTTAAGTCGTGCACCGTGATTAATTGGCAAGGCACATCCGCTCTGCGCGGTTCAGTATTTGACCCGAAAGCTAAGTCAAAGTACAATATAAATTGGTGTGCGCCTGCTAATCTGGTTTCGCACGTAACCGATCGCATAGGCGCATAATTTTTGCCTTTAAATCACCTTCGATAAAGGTTTAATCGTGTTTGAAAGTCTTACTGATAAATTACAAAGTGTTTTTGATAAACTGGCGCGCCAGGGCAAGCTAAGCGAGAACGATGTCAACATCGCCTTGCGTGAAGTGCGGCTTGCGTTGCTTGAAGCTGATGTAAACTTCAAAGTTGTCAAAGATTTCGTCGAAAAAGTCAAGGTACGGGCGATTGGTGTTGAAGTGATGAGCAGCCTGACGCCTGCCCAACAAGTCGTCAAGATTGTCAACGAAGAGTTGATCGAACTGCTTGGTAAAGCGGCCCCCTTGAATCTTGGGGGCGCACCACCCGTGATTATTATGCTGGTGGGCTTGCAAGGTGCCGGTAAAACGACGATGGCCGCCAAATTGGCGCTGCATCTGCGCAAGTCTGGGCAACGTCCGCTGTTGGTGGCTGCGGATATTTATCGGCCGGCCGCCATTCAGCAATTAGAAGTGCTGGGCAAACAGATTGACGTGCCTGTCTACAGCGAAGGTACGCAAATCGCTGCTTCGACGATTGCCAAAAATGCGGCCCGTTTGGCGCGTGAAAAAGCGTATAACGTTATGATATTGGATACGGCTGGTCGTTTACAGATCGACGAGCAGATGATGCAAGAGTTAGAACAAGTGCGTATGGTGGCTCGCCCCAGTGACGTTTTATTGGTGGTCGACGCCATGACTGGCCAGGAATCTGTGCGGGTGGCCGAAGGCTTTAATGCACGGGTTGCGCTGACTGGTCTAATTATGACCAAGATTGACGGTGATGCGCGTGGCGGTGCGGCGCTCAGTGTGCGTCAGGTAACTGGCGTGCCGATTAAATTCCTAGGCACCGGTGAGAAACTGGCTGATCTTGAACCTTTCCAGCCGGACCGCTTGGCGGGCCGCATTCTCGGCATGGGTGATGTGCTCACTTTGATCGAGCGCGCGCAAGATAATATTACCGAAGAAGATGCGCTGGCGATGGAGAAGAAGCTCCAGGATGGCGATTTCGACTTTGAAGATTTCTTGGGCCAATTGCGCCAGATTAAGAAATTAGGACCGATCACCGATCTGCTCGGTATGATCCCTGGCGCTAATAAGATGATGAAAGGCATTGACCCGCGCGAGGCTGAGGGCGGTTTAAAGCGAACCGAGGCAATTATCAGCAGCATGACGCGCAAAGAACGTCACTTTCCAGATTTGCTCAATGCCAGCCGCCGTCGCCGAATCGCCACGGGTAGTGGCACTACTGTGCAAGATGTCAATGGCTTGATTAAGCAATTCCGCGAAATGCAGAAGATGATGAAGCAGCTTGGCATCATGGGGGGCGGTAAGAAGGGTAAGAAACGCCACGGCAGCCTACCCGGCAATTTCAAGGATATGTTTGGCGGCTTTGGTTAAAATTGTTGGCTTATCTGTGAAAAGTGTGCAAACCGATGTTTTGCTGCTAACAAAATATTGTGTTTGCACACTTTCGGCTGATGAGCGAAATTGTTTAAAAGTGGCGCGATTTTCCCAATCGTAAATCACGCGTAGAAAATCCGTGTTACACTTCAATCAGAAATTGTAACGATTTAGGTGTAGTGCTGCACAGGTAATCGGTAGACGCCCATCAGTAGATGGGACGGAAACAGGTAGTACGCCCTGTCTCCCTGTTTACTTCCCATCTACTTATCTACACAAGGGCTGAACAGTTACCAAAAAATTTGTAAAAACTGTACTAGCTTATTTACTTACATCAAGGATTTATTGTAACGAAGGAGCAAAAACAACAGTGGTTCGTATTCGCTTGCGCCGCATGGGCGCCAAAAAGAAAGCCTTCTATCGCATTATCGTCGCCAGTAAACAATCGCCGCGTGACGGTCGCTTCATCGAAGCGATTGGCACGTATGATCCGAATACCCAGCCAGAGACCGTGACTTTGCAAAACGAACGCGCCGCCTATTGGTTGGGCGTAGGCGCCCAAGCGAGCGACGGCGTCATCCGTTTGCTGAAAAGAGCTAATTTGATCGACGCGACCGGCATTCCGATCAAGCAGGCGCAAGCGTCTGAAGGCGCTGCGTCAGCCGCCTAATCATATTCGTTATCAGTTATCAGTTGCTCGTTAGCCTGCTTACACTGATCGCTGGCTTCTGATCGAGGAGGCTGTATGGAAGCATTAGTCGAATTTTTGGCGAAGGCTTTGGTTGAAGAGCCGGATGCCGTACAAGTTTTCTGCAAAGATACGCGGCGCACCACCATCTTGAAATTACAGGTGGCGCCAGAGGACACGGGCCGTGTAATCGGTAAGCATGGTCGCGTGGCCAGTGCTATGCGTTCGCTGTTGAATGTGGCTGCTCGCCATGAAAACCGCGATGTCGTTTTAGAAATTGACTAAACGGGTATAACGAAAGTTGTAGAGATGCCATAAAAACAGCGGAAGAGTTACCTTCCGCTGTTTTTCGCATTTTAGCCATAGCGGTAGAATGTCTGTACAATACCAAGTAGGGGCGAAGGCAGGACCAGCGGCCATCCTACTTGGTGATCCCTGACCCAAAACACAAAGATCAATCGAACTTAAAGAACCTATGATGCCTAAAGAACAAAGCAGTAAAATAACCAATTCGTCAAGGGCCAGACGCCATCTAGCGGATAAGCGGCCGGGTGCGCCAGCGTACATGCATCGTAATAAACCTGTCCATGTACCCGATGGTTATATAGCCATCGGCCTAATTACTAGTTTACATGGCTTGAAGGGCGAGTTAAAAATTGAATTACACACAGATTTCCCAGAGCGTTTTGTGGTCGGCATGCCGCTACTCGTTGGTGAAGCATTAGTCGAGATGATAATCCTTCAGGCACGACCGCACAAGAACCAATTGTTGTTAATTCTCGACGGGATTAAGGGACGCGAGCAGGCGGAAGCGCTACGCGGCGCCTGGTTGTTTGTCGATGAAGAAGATGCCGTCGAATTAGAGGAAGACAGCTACTGGGTGCATGAGATTGTTGGCATCGATGTCGAAACCGAGGAAGGCCAACGGTTAGGTACCGTGACTGAAGTTATCTTCACTGGCGCCAACGAAGTCTACGTGTTGCAAACCGAGCCTACTGTCAACCAGGGCAAGCAATTATTGCTACCAGCGATCGGCGACGTTATCCAAAAAATTGATCTGGCGGCTAACTTAATGACGGTGCGCTTGCTGCCCGGATTACTGGAAGCGTAGCTCGTTTGACAAACCACGCCGTATACAGTATTCTCGCGACAGTAATTCTTAAAGTTTCTTAGTTCTACAAGTGAAACGTCGTCATCCGTGGATTATAAGGCTTACTGGATCGCTTTTAATAAGGTGCCGGGCATAGGTCCCGCCCGCTTGGCCGCTTTACTGGCAACCTGTGGCTCGATTGAAGCTGCCTGGAAGGCTTCGATCCAACAACTCCAAGCGGCCAACCTGGACAAGCGTAGCCTGCAAAACTTATTATTAGCGCGCCGTGAGCTTGATCTAGAGCAGGAATGGCAGCGGGTACAAAAGGCCAATGTACAAGTGTTGACCTGGGATGATCCGGATTATCCCCCCAATTTACGCGAAATCGATGCACCACCGCCGGTCCTTTATGTGCGCGGTGAGATCGTCGAACGCGACGCCTTGGCGGTAGCATTGGTGGGCACGCGGCGCGCCAGCAGTTATGGCCGTGAAGTTGGCCATGTCCTTGCCAGCGAACTGGTGCGTAATGGGATTACGATTGTCAGTGGGTTGGCGCTGGGGGTTGATACGATTGTGCACCAGGCCGCCCTAGACGCTGGTGGGCGGACGATTGCCGTCCTGGGAAGTGGTGTTGATCAGATCTATCCAGCACAAAATCGCGCATTGGCCCAAGCGATTATGAGCAATGGAGCCCTGGTTAGTGAATATCCCCTGGGCACGCGTCCCGAAGCCAATAACTTCCCCCCCCGCAATCGAATTATCAGTGGGTTGAGTCGCGGGATCGTGATTATTGAGGCTGGTCAGCGGAGTGGCGCTTTGATTACCGCCAGTTTTGCCGCTGACCAAGGTCGTGACGTCTTTGCTGTGCCGGGCAGTATTCTGCATCCTGGCAGCGTCGGTTGCAATGAACTGATTCGCCAGGGGGCAATTCCCTGCTTGAATGTGAATGATATCTTAGATCATCTGAATATTACTCGCTTGAACGAGCAACAACTATTGCGTGAGACCGTACCACCCGATCCGTTGGAAACCCAATTGCTTTTCCATCTTTCGAGCGAGCCACGCCATATTGACGAGATTGTCCGCCAGTCCGTGATGTCTTCGCCCCAGGTTAGCAGTCTGCTCACCATGATGGAATTGAAGGGACTGGTGCGTCAAGTCGGGTCGATGAGTTATGTTAAAAGTCGCTAGGGCGCTCAGGTGAGTCGCCGCAACCTATTAAAACATGGATGGTAGTGACAACTTCATTGCTTGTCACCCATGGAACCCCTAACGTCATCACTACCATTAAGCCAAAAACAAAGGAAGCTTATGTACGCAGCCATTTTAGCTGGTGGTAGTGGAACACGTTTATGGCCACGCAGCCGCCAAACGCAACCGAAACAATTTGCCGACATTACCGGCGCGGGGCGCACGATGATCCAGGCCACGGCCGATCGTTTGCATGGGTTGGTTGATGACGATCAGTTATATGTGGTCACTGGGGCCAGTTATGCCAATTTAACGGCGACGCAACTGCCAGAAATCCCGCCCGCTAATATTCTGGCCGAACCTTGTGGGCGCAACTCTGGGCCTGCGATTGGTTTGGTCTGTTTGCATTTATACGAGCGCGATCCCGAAGCGGTTGTCGCTATTTTGCCAGCGGATCATGTGATTACCGATGTGCCGAAATTTCAAATGGCGTTGCGGGTGGCTGAAGTGGCGGCGCAACAGGGATACCTTGTCACCTTGGGCATTACGCCTGATTTTCCCCATACGGGTTATGGTTATATTAAATGTGGCAATCAGCTACCTGTTGATCCAGCGTCGGCTGCGCCAATTTACACGGTTGAGCGCTTTCTAGAAAAACCGAATCAGGCAACGGCGACGGCTTTTCTGGCTGACGGGGGCTATTATTGGAATGGTGGCATTTTCATCTGCCGGGTAGCGCAGATGTTGGCCGAAATGGCGCGCCAGATGCCGGATGTCTATGCTGGCTTGCAGCAAATTCGTGACAGTTGGCAGACGAGCGACCCTGAACAAGCGCTGGCTACCCTCTGGCCCCAGCTACCGAATGTCAGCATAGACTACGGGGTTATGGAAGGCGCCGAACGCGTGGCGATGACACCGCTTCAAGCTGGCTGGAATGATGTAGGCAGTTGGGATGCGTTAGAGAGCGTGTTGATCGCAGACGAACAACATAATTATATTGCCAAAGGCGAAACGGTGGCGATTGCCAGCCAGGGTAATATTGTCTACAGCGAGAAACGCCTTGTCGCTTTGGTTGGTGCGCAAGACCTGGTGGTAGTCGATACGGGTGATATGCTCCTGGTCGGCCACAAATTTCAAATGCAAAAGGTTAAAGAAGTTGTCGAATATTTGCGCAGCCAGGGCCGTACCGATTTGTTATAAATAGGTGCAAATTTATTCCTGCTGCTATTTATCCGATAAAGGAGCCGCTTGTGTCATTGTTTCAATCATGGTTGCAACGCCTGCGGGATCGACAATTCGACCTGACTCAGCTTCGGCAAGCAGTCCAGAGCCGAAATTGGTTGAATGCTTCGTTGGGACTTGGGATCGGGATCGGCCTTATGCTGGGGCTATGGATTGGCTGGGGCATCTGGCCTGTTACATGGACAGGCGCCTCCCTGCGCGATTTGCGGGCAGATGCCAGGGCCGATTATATGTCAGCCGTGGCCGATGCTTATGCCCTATCGAGTACACCCGAAGGGGCGGCTGTTGCGCAACAGCGACTTTCTCTGCTGGGAAACAGCGATCTTGCCCAGGAATTTGCCGCAGCCACTGTCTATTATCGCAACAGCACTGTGTTTGATAAACCAGCCCGCATCAATAACCTGAGCCGGCTGGCCAGCGCGCTTGGCATCCAGTCACCAGGTGTCGCCGAGGCAAACCAGACAACAATCGCAAGTAATGGCGCTGCACCGACGATCAACGCTGGGGCTACCAATGCTGGCGCAGATTCGACTACAACGAGTAATAGTAACACGGCTAGTTCGTCCGGCGCCGTTCCATCATCTGGCTCAAGCTGGTTAAATTGGCTGTTGGGTCTGTTAACGGCCATGATGATCATCGCTGGTGTTTTCTATCTTTATTTGTTAATTCGGCCTCCACGCCCTCGCTATCAAACCGCTACCTATGGCGGCGAACCACTTAACGATGCAACGATCGACGCCCGGTTCGATGAGATGGGGGATGCGACTTTGCGTCGTCGCGCCCAAATGTATGGGACGGAAGAACCGGAAGATGACTTTGCGCAGGCTGGAGGGAGCCAAGGGCAAGTTGAGCCAACCCCTGGTTATGGCAACACGTCGAGCGTCAGCTTGCGCAAGGCAAGTAACGACGCTTCTATCTATCAGCGTCCCAAAATCGATGATTATGAGTTTGATCCGGAACTGGATGAACACCCACCAACGCAACATTTTGCCGCGAACCAGCCGACCGCGCGTGTCCAAGTGTGGCCCCAATCTCAAGGGAAGCCTGAGCCAGAGGGGGCCGAAGATCAAGCAGCAACGGACACTGATGACGATCTTATAAATGATGTAGACGAGGTAGATAAAGCCAAAAATTTACCTGGCGCCCCGACCGCCATCAGCCCTAGCCCTGAGCCACCGCGTGATAATGCGCCAGAAGCAGCCCCTGCTGCTTCGCCGCCTGGCCCCCGAGCTGGTCTTACGGGGCGGGCGTCCAAGCTAAAATTATTAGAGAAATACAGCGCACATTATCAGGCTGGCATTCCCAATTACGAAGAAAAGCACCCGATTCTTGATCCAGGCACCAATCGGTATATTGGTGAAATGGGCGTGGGCGTAAGCACCAAGAATGCGCTCTTCCAAAATGATCCGGCCCAGGCCATTGCCTTGGAAGTGTGGCTATTTGATAAGGCTGACGACAGAAATATGGGCTCACCCACGCGTATTTTGCTCAGTGAATATGCGATCGATCATAATCTAGAGCAGGCCTTTCTGAAAGAACGCCAAGATGATCAGCGCCCGATTATTGCGCAACCAGACGTGCAATTTCAACTAGAGGGGCATAGCTTGGTGCTTGACTGCGTGATTACTGAAGCAACCTATGTCAAAAATGGTCAGAATCGGGGTATTTTTCAGAGTGTTAAAGTGGACTTAACGGTGTTGCAGAAGGTTTGACAGAACGAAGGGATGATCGCGCATCAAATAGCACAAATTATCACCTCTCCTGCTGTCATCTAGGCTCTTTCTTCTGGGTCATACAAGCGCTTATGTTCCTGAATGGCGTAGCGATCAGTCATGCCAGCAATGTAATCACAGACAATGCGTGGTAATAAGCCTTCGGGATAGGTTTGGGCGCGTTGTTGCGTTTCTGGTGGCAATTGCAGCGGCTGCTGAATATAGTCCGTAAACAGATCACGTAACAGGCGTTCGGCTTTGGTCGCCATCCGCACCACGCGATAGTGCCGATAAAAATTCTTGTATAAATAACTTTTCAATTCTGCGTTAAATTGTTGCATTTCCTCGGAATAGCCGGCAACATTAAGCGTTAAATTGCGCAAATCGGCCAGCGATTGAACGTTGGCCTGTTCGATATTCTGCTGCGTGGCCGTGATCGTGTCGTCCACCTCAAGCTTAACCAGCCGTCGGATAAAGCTGTGGCGGGTGAGCGCATCGTTCAAATCGGCAGCGGGTGGTGCCCCTAACGTTTCCAACACTTTGCGCGCAATCGCTAGCTCGCGTACACTCGTCGGGTTGAGAATCCCGCTCCGTAAGCCATCGTCCAGGTCACTTGTGTTGTAGGCGATCTCATCGGCTAAATTGCTCAGTTGACATTCTAAGGTGCCGCGCTCCGCTGGGGTATAATCGCGGGCATCCACCACGTCATAATCCGTATCGTGTTTAACGACGCCTTCCAACACCTCGTAGGTCAAGTTGAGTCCTGGATGCTCAGGGTAACGCTCTTCCAGTTCGGTTAAGATGCGATAGGTCTGGCGTTGGTGGTCGTAGCCACCGTGCTCACGCATCAACGTGTTCAACGTCGCTTCGCCGACATGGCCGAAGGGCGGATGGCCTAAATCATGCGCCAGTGAGATCGCCTCGATCAAATCCTCGTTGCCGCCAAGCGCCCGCGCCAAGGTGCGACCAATTTGCCCCACCTCGATACTGTGGGTGAGCCGGTTGCGATAGTGATCGCCTTCCGAATAAACAAAGACTTGGGTTTTATATTCCAGACGGCGAAAAGCGGTGGTGTGGATCACACGGTCGCGGTCACGTTGATAGGCCGTGCGATAGGCGTGTTCCAGTTCGGGATAGGCGCGTCCACGACTTTGGCTGCTGCGCATGGCGTAGGGGGCCAGCCATTGCTCCTCGCGCTGTTCCAGATCTTCACGTGTGAGCATCGGTGTATCTCCTCAGTAGTGTCTCTTCTTAGTGGTATCTCTTCTCATAGAGGAAACAAATAGAAGTTATACAAACGAGGAGGTCGCACTCTCTAATGCCGCCTCCGCATTGTATGAGGTTTAAATGTTTCCTCTATCAGTTGATTTAAATTAGTTATGTCTATTTTGCACATTGAGCGACCGACATTCCGCAATCAGCATTCCCCATCGCTTATTTTGGTCGCGCTTTGCTGGCCGCATATCTTTGACCGCCATCTACGGTGATCACATCCCCCGTGACATAATCGGCTTCGATCAAATATTTGACGGCGAAGGCGACGTCTTCTGGGCTACCCCAGCGCTCTAACAAGGTGCGTTGGGCGGAGGCTGCATTTTGCTCTTCTGTTGAGTTAGGCGGTGGCAAAACTGGCCCCGGTGCCACCGCATTCGCGCGAATCATTGGCCCAAGTTCCAACGCCAGTTGACGCGTCATCGCCAGCAAGCCAGCTTTGCCTACCGAGTGCGCCATGAAGTTCGGCCACGGCGACCAGGCAGAGAGATCGACAATATTGACAATTGTGCCGCCACCGCGCGCCTGCATCGTAGGCACGAGCGCGTTACAGACATAAAATGTGCCGTCAAGCAAAACGCGCGTGACCCGCTGCCACATCTCAAGCACGGCCGGATCACGCGTGGGGAAAGGTGTCTTGCCAAAATGGCTGGCGCTGTTCACGATAATATCCACGCCGCCAAAGCGTTGCTTGATCATGGCGGCCATCGCCTGCACCGCGGTCCAGTCGGACACGTCACACTGGACCGCCAACCCTTCGACCCCCAGCGCTTGGGCTTCCTGGACGGTTTCCTGGGCGGCCTCCGCTGCGGTATTATAATTGATCACCACATGCGCGCCCGCTTGCGCCAGCATCAGCGTGATCGCCTTACCCACACGATGCGCACCGCCAGTGACGAGCGCAACTTTACCTTGGGGGTTCATGGTGGTCTTGTGACCTTTCTTAGATTTACGATTTTTGATTGACGAAGTTACTTTGTAAACGAAGCTATTTAGTAAATCGTCAATCAAAAATCGTAAATCATATGCTCATGCAGCTTTTGCGATTGACAAGTCACTAGCTATTTGCTACAATCTATATAAATGAAATCCTAATGGAACCAGAATGGAATCTACATAATGACTACGATTACTGTGAAAAATATTCCAGACGAACTTTATGCGCAATTGAAACAATCTGCGGCCAGACATCGGCGGAGTGTAAACAGTGAGATCATTTTTTGGCTGGAACGCATCATTGGTACGCCGCCGGTTGATGTGGATTCTACACTGGCGAAAGCCCAATATCTGCGCGAACAGGCAAATTTGTATATTCGTTCTGATGATGAATTAAACGCCATGATCGACGAAGGGCGACCATGATTGTCGTTGATACCAATGTCATCCTCTACCTGTATTTGCCAAGCCCTTTTGCCCAAGCCGCCCAGGCCGCATTAGTGAAAGATGCCCGTTGGATCGCACCTCATCTTTGGCGTAGCGAAGTGCGCAACGTGTTAAGCCGTTATGTCGCTCAGCACCAACTGACGCTTGACCTTGCTCTGGAAATCATGCAGGAAGCCGAGAGCCTGCTTAAGCAAAATGAGTATGAGATCAACTCGGCTCAAGTCTTGCAACTGGCATTTTCCAGCGGGTGTACGGCGTATGACTGTGAATTTGTTGCATTGGCGCAAAACTTTGGCGTACCGCTTGTGACGATGGACCGGCAAGTGTTGCGCGCTTTTCCACCAACAGCGATAGCGCTTGATCGTTTTGTCGTCTAAACCATCCGCTTCACTTAACGCTTTCCAAGGCGACGCGCATCTTTTCCAGTCCCTCCTGCAACGTTGCACGTGTACAGCCAAAATTCAAGCGCACAAAGCCAGCACCGCCCTGGCCAAAAATGGCGCCATCATTGAGCGCGACTTTGGCTTTTTCGAGGAAGAATTTTTGGGCGTTGTCCTCAATCCCAGTCTGCTGACAATCAAGCCAGGCCAAATAGGTGGCTTCGGGCACGGTGGTGCGCAGGGTGGGCATATGTTCTTTCACATACGCCACCAGAAAATCGCGATTGCCGGTCAAGTATGCGCGCAGTTGATCCAGCCAATCCTCGCATTCGGCATAGGCTGCAATGGCAGCTACATAACCCAGTACGTTGACATGCGGTACAATGCCGTCTGCCGCCTTTTGCACCTGGCGGCGCAACGCTGCGTTTTGAATGATCGCCATGCTACAGCCTAGGCCGGGCAAATTATACGTCTTGCTGGGGGCCATAATCGTAACCGTACGTTCGGCGATTTCTGGATCGATGGACGCAATCGGAATGTGGCGTGCGTCGCCCAGCAACAGATCCGAATGGATCTCGTCTGAACAGATCGTCAAATTATGGCGCAGGCAGATGTCGGCCATGCGCGTGAGTTCATTGCGCGTATAGGCGCGACCCACCGGATTGTGCGGATTACAGAGGAGGAAGAGCTTTGTGTTGGGTTGAATGGCGGCAGCAAAGGCGGCGTCATCCGTCGCATAGTGAAGTTGCTGGCCCGTAACCTGCGCGTCTAAGGCTGCGCTGTTAAGCGTGCGTTCCTGGTTGATCGGGGCGGAGAGAAAGGGCGGATAGACGGGCGTGTTGACCAACACCCCATCCCCGCGTTCGCCAATCGCACGGCTGACCACGTTGAGCCCGCACACTAAGCCCGGCCAAAAGACAATGTCCTCCGGCGTAATGGTCCAGTTGTACAGCCGTTGCATCCGTTCACACATCACAGTCTTAAGCTCAGGCGAGTCGAGACCATAGCCAAATACGCCGTGCTCGATGCGTTCGTGCAAGGCTTTGATAATCGGTGCAGGCGAGCGAAAATCCATATCGGCCACCCACATGGGCAGCACATCTGCACCGAAATAGTGCCATTTGCCGCTATCACTGCCGCGGCGTTCTACCGGTTCATCAAAATTGTAGACCATATGTATACTCGATTCCAGGGTTGAGAATAAAAAGGAGGCTTATCTAGCCTGAAAAATATATCGATAACGGTTGCCTGCGGTAGAATTTTTCCCAGCAGATGAGCGAAAAAGAAAGATCACACAAATTGAGTATATGCCAGCCGCTAACATCACGCAACTTGCAATGGAAACGTTGCTTTGCTTGTTGTAGAATAGAGAAATTGGGGTACAATGATCATCGGTTAAGGGGAATGTGGCGAGCACAGGACCAGAGAATAACCAGTGCTACAGGCCATTTGCCTTGTCTGATGCCGTTAGAATTCGCTGGTAAACT
>JBBREZ010000139.1:0-14250 GCA_038225095.1 Caldilineales bacterium | reverse complement strand
GACGAAATTTACACGAGTGGCGCCGAGGATAGCGAGTGGAGCCAAGCCGCTGAAGAAAGCCCGTTCCGTCAGGAAATCCCCGCTTGGTTGCACGATGACAGTGAGGCAGATGAGGGTGGTGGGCTGAATGATGTGCCACCTGTTTATCAGAATGGCAATCATTCGACGCTCACCGCGGTTGGCGTCCAGCCCGCTATGGCGCAAGCAACTAAAAGTGAAACTCGATTGGCTGCGACAACGGCTCCAGTTGTCCCTGCGCAAGTTCCAGAAAACGATCATAATGGCCCAATAAAGAATGGCCCAGTGAAGAATAGCACGGTGAAGTCAGTTGACTCATTGCAAGCACCGCCAGACCAGACCGTAAGCGAACAACGGGCTACAAGCATCTCCGCCATCCGTACGCCAACCGCAAGCAAGCCAACAGTGGAGCAACCGACGGCAGAGCAGCCGGTTGCAAACGGTGCACATTTGCCGGAAGCCAAGCATCAACAATCGGCTGCCAGTAGTGGCGATCATCCGCCGAGTAATGGTCATGTCAACGGGCTTGCCGCTAGCCCACAGGAACGGCCAGCAGAACCGATGGCGCAGATTGATGCGCCGAATCAGGCTGAGCCATTACATCGCTCTGAGGCGCCAAATTCCGCTCAGGCAACGCCTCTGGTCAAAAGCGCCAAGCAACGCCAAGCCGCACGCCGTATGAATATCACTTTCCGGCGCAGTGGCGATTTGGAACGCGACAAGTTTCGCCTGAAAGAAATCTATGATCAGGTGCGCGATTCGCGTGGCCGCGACTGTTTTTATATTCTGTTGGAAGCCAATGGCAAGCGCTACGAGCTTGGCTTTCCGAATGATGCTTGTACGATCAGTGAACGCTTGGTCCAAGAATTAACCAAACATTTTCGAGTGGAAGTGACCGTTGGTGAAAAGTCGGTTGCTGAGTTGGGAGGAGAAAAAACCGCGGAGTCTAAAGCGTAATCCGCTTGGATTGGTCTCTGGGCTTTGTTGATATTTGGGATGATAGCTCGACTACAAGACGCTAAAGCTGGGTTGTTATTTAGCCATGTGGAGTGATTACCGTTTTGTTTGCTTAACTTTCACCAGCCCAGCGTAGTGTAGGATTGCCAACCAGTCTCAATAGAATCTAACAAAAAACGGAGGGGTCAGGCATGCCTGACCCCTCCGTTTTTTGTGCGTTATAGTGTAGCGCTAAACCTGGAGCAATAATTCATTCTACCTGACTGATTCAGCTTACTCGGCCACCCGCACTGGACGGTAGACTGCCTCGTCGTCCACTTCGGCGGGCGTACGCATTGCTTCGCGATGGAATGGATTGCGGGCTGCACGCTGGGTGGCGGCTCCTGGCGTGGGCTGCTGCATTGTGCCACAAAAAACACAGATTTCCCATTCATTACGCACCAAGTTGCCACAATTGACACAGGCATGTTGGAGCTGTTCGTGACAGGTAGGGCAATAAACCCAATTCTCTTTGACGGGTACACCACACATGTGGCAAGCCATCGAGCCTTCCAATTCGCGCAGTAGCGCCTCTTCTTCGAGGGCTCGATCGTACACTTCAGACAAGGTATCCTTGGGACGGATCATAATGTAGAGCACCAGCCCAACCACAGGGAAGATCAAGACGAGGGCGCATGCCAGTAAGATGGCTAACCAATCGCGGCTGCGCGAACGGATATCGTTAAAAGTCCAGATCCCCATCGCAACCCAGAACGCAAAGAGAAATGCACCAGTCGCCGCAACCACAATGCCAGCAACCGTGGCAAGATTGTTGATCCAATCAACAGGCATACATTATCTCCAAAAATCTTTAAAATAGCATAAAAGTACTTGTGTAATATCTCGCAGATTATAGCGCAGATGCCCGCAAAGACCAAATAGCCACTGCTTTTGCTAGGGAGCAAGCCTAAGAGTTTGACAGCATTCATGCGCAATGTATAATGCTCCACAGGTCTAGCCTCTGCTCAGTCAGCCCATTGATAAGATAAACCCATTGATTAACTGATGTTACGCAGATCAGTGGGAAGGGGCGTAGGGATACGGGATTAGGCATTAACCTAATGCCTAATCCCGTATCCCTACGCCCTAGCGCTTGCCATCCTAAGCCTGCGTACCATGAGTGATTAAGATGAACCCATTGACAAGGAGTAGTTTGGTGCCAGAACAATCTGCAATCGACGATAATATTATCGTTTGTCGTAATGTGAATAAATGGTATGGCGAATATCATGCCCTGCGCGATTTTAGCTTGACGGTGCAACGCAAAGAAGTGGTGGTCATTATCGGCCCGTCTGGTTCGGGCAAATCGACCTTTATCCGCACGATCAATCGGCTTGAAGAACACCAGAGTGGCGATATTATTGTCGATGGCATTCCGTTAACGGAAGATGTCGGCAACATCGAAGCGATCCGGATGGAAACGGGGATGGTCTTTCAGCAATTTAACCTTTTCCCACACCTGACGGTCCTGCAAAATATTACCCTCGCCCCAATTCATGTTCGCAAGAAAAACAAAAAAGAAGCGGAAGCCATTGCCCTTCAACTGTTAGAGCGTGTCGGCATTCCAGAGCAGGCCAACAAATATCCGGCCCAACTTTCCGGTGGTCAGCAACAGCGGGTCGCTATCGCGCGCGCGCTGGCCATGCAGCCCAAAATCATGCTTTTTGATGAGCCAACTTCGGCGCTTGACCCGGACATGATCAAAGAAGTGCTGGAAGTGATGCAAGATTTGGCAAAATCAGGCATGACCATGCTCGTGGTAACGCACGAGATGGGGTTTGCGCGCGAGGTAGCGCAGCGGATTGTCTTTATGGACGCCGGCGAAATTGTCGAGATTGGTACGCCCGAGCATTTTTTCACCAACCCCCAGCACGACCGTACAAAATTATTCTTGCAGCAGATCTTGTAACGTCGCACAGATTGATAATTCGCAGCTGACATTGGGAAAATTGCGTACCCTATTGACCCTGCTGGTACTTTTTTACATTCTGCTGTTGTTCCTCAAACGTTTTGGCGAAAACGTGGGCGCCGCTGCCATCGGGCGTTGCCACAAAGTATAGATAATCATGCTGCGTCGGTTTCAACACGGCTTCAAT
Organism: Caldilineales bacterium; assembly: GCA_038225095.1. Taxonomy (GTDB): domain Bacteria; phylum Chloroflexota; class Anaerolineae; order Caldilineales; family Caldilineaceae; genus JAPLGZ01. The sequence continues at coordinate 11,140 of JBBREZ010000139.1, read as the reverse complement.
GCTGCTCAAGCCCGGATTCGCAATCGGTCCCGGCGGCAAACCAGGGTGGAGATAAGTATTATATGGGCTGTCCACTGCGCCATACTCATCTAGTGTGACTGGCGTCTTCCACCATGCGCCCGTAGCTTTCTGATAGCCCATCGCATATTGTACAGTCGGGTCAGCCTCCAACCGCATCGCCTGGTCCAATCGATTGAGATAAACGCGCGCAATCAGCGGGCGTTCCGCGGGCACAACGGCTTCGCGTTCTACAATACTGGCGAGAATTAAAACTTGATATAGATCCAGCTTAGTTTCGTGGCTGATCACCGCTTTTTCATAAATAGGCACCACGCGCGCCGCAAAGTCGTCAAGTTGGCGCTGGAGCACGTCTGCCGCGGTGGCAGCACTGGGTGGCAGTTGGTAGGTGTCGGGGAAAAGATAGCCTTCCAAACTAACGCCAGCTGGGCGACCTTGCAGAAATGGATATTTGCTGGCATCCAACCCCGTCAGATCGCTGGTGGCGGTCTGATGGCGATAATCTTCGGCGGCGGTTGTCGTAGTGGTGAAGATCCCAGCTGCCACGAGATAATCGGCAATTTGTTCGCGACGCCAACCTTCTGGGATCGTCATCGTGATGCTCGCACCTTTGGCCTGTTGCAGCACATCCACGATTTCGACAATTGTCATCGAAGGGGCCAGAATAAAGGTACCCGCCGCTAATTTCTCGTCCAACCCATTGACGCGTACATAAGCCTCGAAAAGCCGCTCATCGCCGATCAAATTCGCCTTGACCAAGTTTTGACCAATCAAGCGCGCCGGTGTACCCGGCTCTACGACAAACCGCTTTGGCCGGGTGTCAACGCTGAGCGGCTGCCTAAGCTCTTTCTGATGCGTGCTCAGGTATCCACTCAACATCGTTTCGCCACCTGTACTACAGGCAGCCAGGCCAAAGGTGAAGAGGATACTGCAAATTAGGATTGAGATCAGAGCGAAACGAAATTTCATTGTGGATGGCTACCTAGACCTAGGGTTCTACGCACGACAGGCATGCCTGTGGTCGTGGAAAGCTTTGGCTGATTATTTTTGGTTGTTTGAAACATAGGATCTTGCTCGATCAGCTGGTGGAGACCGTTTATCAATTGCGTATGCGGCCTAAAATTGAGTAGTTGCCTGGCCTTGCTCAAATCTGCTACCAAGCGCGCAATCCCACCCGATGCCGTCCGGTTATACAGCACATTGGCTTTTGTGCCCACGATCATGGCAATCTGTTCAATTAACTCATTCAGTGAAACTTCGGTTCCACTGCCGATATTGATAATTTGACGGTCAATTTCTGTCACCTGAGCCGCGCTGATCAAGGCTTCGACCACATCATCAATATAGACAAAGTCGCGGGTCTGGGTGCCATCGCCAAAGATGACTACGGAACCGGAGCCCATAATCTGATGGACAAACTGGGGGATCACCGGTGCATGAGTGGGTGGCAGCGGTTGGCCCGGCCCATAGGCGTTGAAGATGCGCAGCGCGACGGTCTCGAAATTGCTGAGTTGGCCGATCGTAAAAAGATACTGTTCCGCCGCCAGCTTGCTGACCGCGTAGGGCACCGCCGGGCTGGCCGCCATCGATTCATTGACGGGATGCATACCTTGGTCGCCATAAACCGTGGCGCTACTGGCCAGGATCACCCGTTTGACACTGACGTCGCGGCAGGCTTCTAATAACGAAACCGTGCCGCCCACGTTGACATCATTATACTCACGCGGATATAGCACAGAAGCTGGTACACTGACCCGTGCGGCCAGGTGATAGACGACATCCACCCCTTGGAGTAATGACCACAATTTAGGGATATCACGTACATCACCGCGGTTAAAATTGATCCCAGGCAGCAAATTAGCGGGGTCGCCACTGCTCAAGTCGTCGATCACACGGACAAAATGATTGCGTTGGTGAAGCTGATTGGCGAGGTGACTGCCGATAAAACCGGCGCCCCCCGTGATCAGAAATTTCATGTGCTCGCTCCTGAACAAGGGGCCTAGTTGACTATCTTAGGGCGCGTACCATTTATTACGCGCCCACTCTCTGATCAACGATGGCTCAGCAAGTATAGCATTCTCAGTTATATTCCAGCAAAGCGGTGGCTGGGTGAGCGAACGGGGCTTAGCGCAGCATATCGCCCCAATCCGTAGACCAGTTGGTGGGTGAATCAGATGAATTCGCGGTTTCGTCTTCTTCAGAAGCGGCTGCTGTGTGCGCCTGACCCTGGTTGTCCAACGGCGCAAAAATGGCATTATAGCTACGGCAGGCTTCCACTAAATGAAGGGCGGAAAAATGACCCCAAGTCCAGAAATTCATTGTTGACTCACGGCTGAACAAGTGGGCCACCATCTCCGGCGCCGTCTGACCGGCCGCATCGAGCCGGGCAACTTCGCGTGATAGCCGGATCAATTGCCCAATTTTCTCGTGAAGCTCGGGCAAAGGCGTGCGACTTACTTTGCCATCGCCAGGGAAGATGCGTTCGGGCCGCAAACTGGCCAAGGTCCGTAGACTGCTGATGACGCCAAACATGTCATATTCCGGCGCCCAGCTATCATCACGGCCACTAATAAAGGCATCGCCACAGAACAGCCAGCGCTGGTTCGGTTCAAAAAAAGTGATATGATCGGGGCTATGGCCGGGCGTTTCTACCACGCGCAGCGAAAAATTAGGCGATTTGATCCGGTTATTGACACTATCCAGCGAGATCACGTTTCTAAACGGCCGAGGGTAGCCCCATAAAATGCGCCGGTAATTCTGCATCCTAATTTTGGCCGGTTCCTCAAGTAGCGGCAATGTATGTTGCCCCGCATAGATCGGGGCTTGCGGATAGTGAGCATGCAATTGGGCAAGACCGCCAATGTGGTCTTCATGGCCATGCGTGATCACGATCTGGTCCACATGAACACGGCTGAGCGCGCGCAACAACTCTGAGACCGTGGCGCTTGGTCCGGCATCGATCAAGATACCGTCTACCCAATAAGCGGCCGTCCACCAGAACGGCCGTCCCAAAAACGAACGCGACATGCGGATGGCAAGCACGGGGCCATGTTGTTCGACGTGGATCATAGGTCAAACCCCTATAGAAATAGTAAGCGCATTCCAGCATCAAGCTGCGGACGTTTGATGGGTCAAGCGAGCTGCACCCTGGTGTAATCTTTCGAGAATGGCGGTGGGAATTTTTGCCACGCGCCCCTCCAAATCAACACAGACATGCTCAGTCACACCTGTGGCGAACAACGTGTCATCGACCGGATTGCGCACTTCATAGCTGAATTCTACTTGCCGGCTGCGCAATTTGACCACTCGAGTGATAATCCGCACTGGATCGCCAAAACGTGCAGAGGCTCGATACGCTACATGAATACCCGTGACCGCAAAGTGATGGCCGCTGGCTGCCACTTCTGTGTAGGGCATCTGCGCGGCGACCATCCACGCCACGCGGCCACACTCGAACCAGATGACATAGGCGCCGTGATGCACCACGCCCATCGCATCCGTTTCGGCAAAACGCACGGTAACGTCAGTGGCAACAATGGCCTGGGCAAACTGAGTTTCAACAAAACCTGATGAATGATTACGCACAGTCTTCGATCAACTTTATCTGGATTAATTTGCCACCAATGTTCATCAGCAGGTCGAATGTGCCGGGGACGGATGGGGTGACCAAGCCTGCCCTATCCCTGAGCTATCCCCCGTCCGTCCCCGGCATGTTGCGTAAATTTTACATGTGAATCGCGTGCCCTTCAACGGCATGCGCCGCTTCCATAATCACTTCACTTAAGGTGGGATGAGGATGCACGGTACGCGCAATCTCGGCTGGCGTAATCTCCATGTACTGCGCCAAACTTAATTCGGGCAACAGTTCGGTGACCTCTGGCCCGACCATATGCGCGCCCAGAATTTCGCCGTATTTGGCGTCGGCAATGATCTTGATAAAGCCATCTTTTTCGTTAATGGCCTGCGCTTTGCCGTTGGGCATAAATGGAAATTTTCCAATTTTAAGCTCATAACCGGCGGCTTTGGCCTGCGCTTCGGTCATGCCCATGCTGGCCACTTCGGGCTTACAATAGGTGCAGCGCGGCATGAAGATGTAACGCTCCTGTGGAATCGGCACAGTGTCAACCCCGGCGATGCTTTCGGCAGCGACAATTGCCTGGGCGCTGGCCACATGCGCCAGGGCCAGTTTACCGGTGCAATCGCCAATCGCATAGATGTTATCCACATTGGTGCGCATGTTGGCATCGATTTCGACGAAACCGGGTTTGTTTAACTTTACCCCAATTTTATCCAGACCAATATTCTCGGTATTCGGCGTAATGCCAATCGAGATCAGCACGCGCTCCGCCTGTATTGTCTCGATTTTATCGGTCTTCAGGTTTTTGATAGTGACGGTGACTCCATTTTCATCCACGGCAAAGTTTTCTGTGCGCGAGCTCGTGAAGAGGGTAAAGCCCTTTTTCTTAAAAGCTTTGGCCACTTCGGCGGCGACATCCGGCTCTTCCAAAGGAAGCACCTGATCCAGCATCTCGATCACTGTTACTTCGGTGCCGTATGCCCGGTAAAAATCACCTAATTCCATGCCGATCGGACCTGCGCCGACGATGATCAAAGATTTGGGTTTCTCTTCGGGCCGGATCGCATGACGGTATTGCATGATGCGCTTACCATCGACTTTGGCGTTCGGCAGATCACGCGCACGGGCGCCCGTGGCAATGATAAATTTGTCGGCGGTCACCGTACGGGCGGCGATGTCTGGCTTGAATTCTGACGGACCAATTTGCAGCGTATGGGCATCGGTAAACGTGCCCTGGCCTTCGATCACTTCGATTTTATTTTTGCGCATCAGAAAGCCAACGCCTTTGGTCTGGCGATCAACAATGCTCAGACTGCGGGTGATGGCGCTGCCAAAATCCACCTGCAAATTGTCAAAGGTAAAGCCAAAATCGGCGGCATGCTTGAGCGTCTCTAAGACCTCGGCATTTTTCAACAGTGACTTTTTGGGAATGCAGCCCCAATTTAAACAGACGCCGCCCAGATTTTCGCGCTCGACAATCGCCACTTTTAAACCCAACTGCGCCGCTCGGATCGCGGCGACATAACCGCCAGGTCCACTGCCAAGCACAATCACATCGTAATTATAATTTTGATTACTCATTTGAGTCCTTTCAATCTGCTTACGCAGTGTAATTTTAGCGATCATTAATAGATATTATCAGGAATAAGCCATCCCTGCTGGTCAACAGGCTTCGACGTGAGACCTCGGCGTGAGCTCGGTCGAACGCTCAGCCGAACGGTAGCTAGGTAAATAGGGAAATCGGCAGGTGTCACCGGTATACCTGTTTACGTGTTTACCTAGCTCCTGAACGCGGTTAATCTCGATCATGTCTAATATGACAGCGCAAGGTTGCGCGCAAGGGCGGAGAAAGCACGCCTCGTGCGCATGGTCCGGCCCGTAGGCGTGCCGGCTCCGCTGTGATCTACCGATTAACAAGCTTGTGCTGTCATCCTAATCAAGATCGTAAAATTTTTACTGCGTGTTTTGGGTTGTTGGCCCATTTTTAATTTTTTGCAACTGCTACCCCACCCTAACCCTCCCTGCTTCGGGGAGGGTTAGGGTGGGGTAAGTCATTAAATTTTCCAGATCTACTATAAACGAAAAACGGCCAGCGATCTGTGAGCTTTAATGATCTTTCCAATTTTCTAATTTTTCCTTGACGCTCGTCAAAAACTCATCTGCCTTTGCGCCATCTAAAATCCGGTGATCAAAGCTAAAACTAAGATAGCACATCGGCCGAATCACAAGCGCATCGTCGGCGCTGGGTAAGAGCGATGCGTTGCTGCTGCGCACCACGGGTCGTTTTACAATTGCGCCGATGCCCAGAATGCCAGCTTGCGGCTGGTTGATGATCGGCGTGCCCACTAAGCTGCCACTAACGCCATGATTGGTAATGCTAAACGTGCCGCCTTTGCTGGCATCCGGCGCCAGTTTGCCGCTGCGCGCCTGTTGGGCTAATTCATTGACCGCCCGCGCCAGCCCTTGCAAATTCTTTTCATCGGCGTCGCGGATCACAGGGACGATCAGTCCGTCGCTCAGCGCGACCGCCACCCCGATATGGACGCGCCGATTCGTGGTAATGCCTTCCTCGCTAAACCGACTATTAACCTGGGGCACGACGCGCAAGGCCGTAGCGACTGCTGCTACAAAATAGGGCGTGTAGGTCAAATGAATGCCTTTATCGGCCAAAGCCTGTTTATGGGCCTCGCGATGTTGCACGACCGCGTTCATATCGACCTCGAAAATCGTGGTCGCATGCGGACTCGTCTGCACGCTCTGCACCATGTGTTGGGCAATCGCGCGGCGTATCGCGGTAAGCGGCGTTAAAATTTCATCCTGGGCCACGCTTGGTCGCAGCGCCGCTGTTTCGATAATATCAAGCTCGGGAATAGATAATCGTAATCGTTGATCGGCTGCCGATTGCTGTTGTTCCAGGTAGGCAAATACGTCTTTCTTCGTGACGCGGCCACTGGCGCCGGAGCCTGCTACTTGCGCCAGATCGAGCTTGTGTTCACCCACAATGCGCGCAACAACGGGGCTGATAAAATCGCGCCCCACAGGTTTAGCCAACGATGGGGTCGATAGTTCAGGCCGTGACTTTGGCGATGCAATCGCAGTAGCAGCTTTGGTTGAAGAAGATTCGGCGCGAGCGGCCACACTGGCGGCATTAATCGCGGCCCTCTGTTCCCCAGGTTCGCCGATGTGGGCCAATGCGCTGCCCACCTTCACCGTTTTACCCTCGGCTGCTACGATCTCCAACAGGATGCCGCTGGCGGGGGCGGGGATTTCGGTGTCGATTTTATCGGTGGTAATTTCCAACAACGGCTCAAATTTGGCAACTGAATCACCGGGAGCTTTTAGCCAACGCGCCACCGTGCCTTCGACAATGCTTTCGCCTAGTTGGGGCATTTTAACAATAACAGCCATAATCTTTTCTCTATTGTCCGCGCTGATCCGGCTGCGCCAAAAGGATGCGTTCTGCTAGGGTCGGGGCTGCCATGTCGTTGGTCATATACAAATACTGTTTCCCCGACACGGTGGTGAAACCGGCGTGTTCGCCTTGCGGCGTCAGCGCAACAATGTTCATGTATTGGGTCGCTTCGGTAAAAATATAATGTAAATCTTGTAAGGCTTCCAAACCGGCAGCTTGAAGCGTCATGCCCATTTTTAGGTAAAGCACCAAACTGCGCGCCGTCGAAACCCGAATTGCCAGTTCGCCCATGCCGGTGCAGGCGACTGCGCCATAGCGATTGTCACAATAGTTGCCCGCGCCAATAATCGGGCTGTCACCCACGCGTCCGGGATATTTCCAGGCAATGCCGCTGGTGCTGACCGCCGAGGCCAGATCGCTGTGTTGATCGCGGGCCAGAAAATTGACTGTTCCCAGTGTATCCACTTTGCCAGGTTTGAGCAACTTGTCTTGCAAGTGAACAGGGCAGGTTAATTGGGTAGCCACCGTGCGCAACGCTTGGGTCGCACCGGGCTTGATGTCGTTGGCGGTAAAACGTTCGCGCCAGCGTTTGAGCGCCGCTTCGGTCAATTGGCTGGCCGGCGCTTCATTCAACTCGGCAGCGAACCGTTCGGCGCCCCGGCCCACCACCAGCACATGCGGTAATTCACTCATCACGCGGCGTGCCAGTGAGATGGGATTGCCATAGCCCTGCACGGCGGCCACCGCGCCCGATTTCAGGGTGCGTCCGTCCATGATGCTGGCATCTAGCTCAACTTCACCCAGCACATTGGGTAGCCCACCGTAGCCGACGCTTTGATCCTCTGGATCGTCTTCGGTGATGCGACAGGCGAGTTCGACCGCATCCAAGGCACGACCACCTTCGCGTAATAACTGCATGGCCGCCACCATCCCAGCGCGGCCATTTTCGCTAGCCACCATCATGGGTGGGGCAAGCATAGAAGATTGGGAATTAGTCATGGCATCCTACTGTCTTGATAACGAGTTATTGGTGATTCTTCAATATAATTCGGGTAATCAATCTGCGCGTTCCGCACACTCCGACGTGGGAATGCCATCTGGACGCCGCGGATGAGTATATCCGGCCGCGTCCCTGTTGTTGCGTGCGCCACTCAACGCGGAGCGTGCGGAACGAGTTGCAAGTTGGATAATTGTAGGGGCGCTGCTTGCTGCGCCTGCTGTGGTCTGCACAGCAGGCGCAGCAAGCACGAGTAACCTCTGGGTGCCTACGCCATTTGTGTCCTGTTTAATTGATTCGCCTCTTCGCTAACTAATCTCCAATCACCGGAAAATGTTGATTGAGCTCCACTGGCATACCGTGGCCCACGGTTGGGGCCAGCAATGCTTGGCGTTTGGTGCGCACATAATCCGATATATGATCGCCATAGCGCTCGACAAAGCGATCCAGGCAATCGGTGGCGCAGATGATGCCGCGGCAATTGGGCGCGCCACAGTGACATGCAAACGATTGCATAGAATCGCTGCAAAAGGTAGCGTAATCCAGCGTAATTTGCTCACCGCGCGTAATGTTGCGCTGCGCGACCATATCCAATCCTTCTAGCCAGGCGTTGGGGTCGCACGAATGATTGATCGGCTTCCATTCGCTTGGTTTATCGCTCCACATCGCCCAAACTTCCTCGGTAATTGGGTAGGCATACTGGGCGAACCAGGCTTGCTTCGTGGCGTCCCAATGCTTGTGGACATGGGTTTTGCTCACCAAGTAGTGCGCTTTTTCTTCATAGGCCACAATCACTTCACCGGCAGCAATCTCTTCCATCGCCACCATGCCGAAACCGCTGTCTGGATGTAAGAAAACCTTCCATTTTGGCATCTGCTTACATTTTCGGTTTAAGGCCGCCTGGATAATTTTAGCGGCAAAATCTTTGTGCCCACCCGCCTGCTGCAACAGGATGAAGTCTGCGCTGCCGGCTTCCTGGGTTGGATAAAAAATGCTACAATTCGGGTTGATTTCCAGCATAAACAATTCGCCCTGTTCGTTCATGCGGATATCACAGCGACCATACCCGTTGCCGTTTAGCCCAGTAAAAAGCTTTTTTGACATTTCCTGTAAACGCGCGGCCAGTGCGGAGTCGGGGCAAGGCACACAGGTCATCCCTTGATAGTCGATCCATTTGAGATCGAAATGTTTAAACGATTCACCCGGCGGAAAACAAAATTCTACGGGCGTATAGGCCACCGGATTGTGTTCGTCATGGGGATTTTCGACCACCAGCACCGTAAATTCGCGGCCTGCAATAAATTCTTCGATCAGTGCGCCACCAAAGTTTTCAAGCATGAGCGAGACTTGGTGATAAAGTTGTTCGATCGTTTCTACGCATGACGAGCGGGTGAGGCCAATGCTGTTATAGCTGTTGGGGTGTTTTACGATCAATGGAAAGCGCAAATGGCGGGTGGCAATTTCTAGGTTGCCGGTGTCCAGCACAAAGATGTAAGCTGGGGTCTTGATATCCCAGTAATGACAGACAAATTTCATCATTTCGCGTGTCGGTTCATAGAACTCGGTCCCGGCCCCTGTAAAGGCCGCACCATAGCGTTCCAATGCCTGCACCACTTCAATACCTGGCCGATCTTCATCCCAGGCGCCATCACATAAATTGATAAAGACATCAAACCCGCGCCGCACCAGATCGCGCACCTGACGGATCGCCGTCAGCTTGTGAATCAGATGTTGCTCGCAGTGATGCCCTGGCAGATAGGGCGTTGGATCCGGTAAGGGATCAAAATCCTTGGTCGGTGCATCCGACGCTTCATACGAACCGTTCAAAATGCAGATATTCATGATAGAGAGAGCATTCCTTTTGCAAAAGATTGGATAGGTAGAGTTTGTAGCGTGAAGCGTGATGAATGATGCGTGAATTGCCGCTCTGGTTCACGCATTACGCTTCGCTGAAAAACCGAGCAATCATCGTCTGGATCTCAGCGTCCAGGGGAGACCAGGGTGTCTCCGGCAATTTATTGACTGTAATAAAATCTTGCACCATAAATACATTGTAAATGTTGCCCAGGCCGAACAACTGCGTCGCCAAGGGATGAGCAGCGGCGGCGGCGGCGCTGGCAAAGTTGAGCGGCTGCGCAAATTTTTTCTCTGGCAAAATAAACTTTAGGGCGTTTGGGTTGGGCGTTTTCTGCACTTGAATCAGCAAGATTTTATCTTCCGCCTTTACTGAGGCTGTACAACAAAGTAAGTTGCCTATAGTATAACAACGAGTGCGTAGCGCATCAAGAACGTGATGGAATAATGAGCTATTATTCGTTTATTAGCTTAGTGTTATACTGAAATCAATGTGAGCAGCGGCGTTGCTAACCTTCCGGGAAGGTGGATCTACCTAAACGCCGCTTTTCATCCTGCTATGTATGACGCTTGTTCAACGGTAATTCAACGATACCCGATTATGATGGGGATGGGCAAAATAAAAGGTAACCAAACCGTAATCCCATCTTTTCATAGAATCAACTGATGAATACAAAGGAGCCTGTAAGATGGTAAATCAACGATCTGACGTTTGGGAGAAGCGCTGGAGTGCCATGGACCGGATTTTGGAAGCCGGACATGAGCCAGTCGGTAGCCTAGTTGCCGATTACCCGCGCCAGGCGACGTTACAAAGTTTGCGCATCTGTTTGCAAAGATTTGGACGCACGCATTTTGACTTTTTTAAGCAAGGTTTGGAAGGCAAAGGCCCCATTTATCTGGAGCCTTCCCCTGAATATCCAAAAGAGTATGTGTTGAGCACGATCTTGCAACAGGTTGCCTATGATCTGGATGTGGTGACGCGCGCGATGCATCAACGTATGTCCACGGCCATGCCCGCCCTCGGTGAACTGTTGAACAAGGCAGATCGGCTGGCCTACGCCGCCCTGGAGCCGGCGATTGAGAAGCATTTGCTGCCCAATACGACCGTGATCACCTATTTTCAGAAATCAACGAGCGTGCGGCTTACACCCTATGCCCCGGTGGCGTTGATCGGCATCCCTTTTAGCACCATCGACAACCCGCACGACTTGCTCGCGAGTCCGCACGAGATTGGTCACTATGTCTACCGCCACGGCGTTGTGCAATCTGCTCAGCACAGCGG
>JBBREZ010000138.1:0-14296 GCA_038225095.1 Caldilineales bacterium | reverse complement strand
ACGTGATACGCCCTGGTATAACTGCCGTCGGTGTGACGCAGCAGACCCGTCTGAGTGATACCGTGAATCGAGGTGGCGCGTCTCGCGCCCCGCGGAAGGCTTAAGCGGCGACGGATCAGTTCATCCGTTTTGACTGCCGCTGATAACCCAATTCAGCATTTTCCGAATGAAGCGTAAAATGCAGTTCATTCGTCTGCCGGTCGAACACAACGCGTAACTCTAGATCGGCTGGCGGCACGGGCACAGGTGGCAAGTCAGCCAGTTGCCCCCGCTCACGTTCCATGATGAGCGGCACAGGCGTAATGTTCACCTGCGTGGTTACTTCCGTCGTAAAAGCTGCGCTGCTCACCATGCGCCCGTGATGATAAAAGTCGACTGTGATCAGCTGTGGCCCAAGCGCCTGGCCTGCGGTGAGCAAAAAAACGGCTGGTTGTGAATCAGAATGATAATAGACAGTGAGCACGCGCCGCCAGTTGCGTGTATGCTCTTGGAAGCCCGGCGCCGTCACCACCACTTCGATCAATTCATGCTTGCGCACGTCGGCAAAGCTCAGGCCGAGCTTATTTTCGGTGACACTGGCTTTGAGCGGTTGGAGGGTTAATTGGACAATCAATGGTTTTTCGGTTTTGGGCAGCAGTTGGCCCGGAAAGTCGATTTTGGTATAAAAATCAACGTGGCGCGCTTGCAACCCTTTGCTCACCAGCTGTGATGAGCCACGCGTGATTTCTAGACTCGGGACAATAATTTCTGTCTGCCGAATCGTGCTGCCGATGGGTTGGGAAAAGTTCACCGCAATGCGCTGATTGCCCAGTGTTGGCCCGGCTTCCAGCAAGAAGATCGCGGGTAACGAAGGTGCGGCGCTGAAAACGTTGATGGCACGCGTCCAGTAGCCAGTCTGCTCGTTGAAACCAGGCGCGCTAAGTGCTACTTCCAGCACCACCGGTTGGTTCAAATTGGCAAAGGGGATCAGAATGCTATCGCTTTGCTGGTCGGGCGTTCGTGGATCAGGCGTCAGGTACACGATCAACGGTCGGACTGCGCCTTGTTCAACTTGCGGCGCAAATTCGATATGGATCTGAAATGAAAGCTCGATTGGGATATTGAGCACAGCGGTTGTGATAGGCGACGTTTCCAAAACCGGCTTCAATTGGCGAATTTGTTCATCGCTAATCTGGACCATACTGCGCATTAACGGGCCTTTACCGGCGGCAAACTCAGGATTGGCCAGTGCGCTCACTTCATGGATTGCTTCCAACCATTGCAAAAATTCATTAAGCTTATTGGCGCGCTGAAACGCAGTGACAGCTGCTAGTTCGTCGCACAGGCGATAGCGCCGCGCGTCAAGCTGTTGCTGCACGTCGCTGGGCAACCGAGTCCAGTTGTGCAGCAGTTTGGTGACGACAGCCATGACGGTTGCCAGATATTTGGCTGGTGCAAAAACCAAGTCGGTCATGGAGGGTTCTCCTGTTTAGGCCTGGACTATGAAAAAGCGGTTACACAGAGCGGTTGACGGTGAATGAATTCACCGCCTGCTACGCAAAACGCGCCCAATGGGCTCCCGAAACGGGTTCACACCTAGGCTTAACGTGTTTCGGGAGCCCATTGGGCGCGGCGGGCTTTTCTCAGGATCATACGGCGGGAACCCCACGATGTTTACTCGTGGGAGGGATAGCCACAAAACGAGTACGTTTTGGAATTCTATTGCTCACTTGTCTCTCCTTGAATTTCTCAAACATCTGAAAATATGGTATACTATAGCCATGAAACTGATCGCTCAAGTCAAGCTGAAACCAACGGCAGAACAAGCGCAAGCGCTGGAAAAAACTATGCGCCAGGTCAATGCTGCCTGCAATTACATTAGCGATCTCGCCTGGGACGAGAAGGTTTTTGGCCGTCGCACTTTGCGCGATAGAGTCTATCTTGAGGTGCGCGAAAAGTTTGGCTTGGGTGCGCAGATCGCTCAACATGCCGCTTTTAAGGTGGCCGATGCCTATAAGATCGACAAAGACACCAAACGGGAATTTCGGCCACTGGGTAGCGTTACCTACGATCCGCGTATTCTCTCCTGGGCAACTGACAAGCAATTCGTTTCGATTTGGACAGTTGATGGTCGGATTAGAATCCCCTTTGTCATAGGCGAACATCAAGGACGTTTGCTTGAGTTCGCGCAGGGTGAAGCCGATCTTATCTGTCGGCAAGGTGGGTTTTATATTCACCAAACTTGTGACATCGAAGAACCTGACCCATCCGATCCGGATGGCTGGCTTGGTATTGACATGGGCGAAACCAATATTGCCGTCACCAGCGACGGTGATATATCGACTTCGCAAGTGGTCGAAAAGAATCGCCAACGTCACCACCGCGCCCAGTGGGCACCCGGCAAGGAATTGCAAAGCAAAGGCACAAAATCCACGCGACGCAAACTCAAGCAGTTGCGTAGCAAGCAGTCTCGTTTCCAAAAAGACATTAACCACCAAATTAGCAAGCGACTCGTCTCTAACGCTGCACGCACGAAGCGCGGAATCGCGGTTGAACATTTGACCGACATTCGCGCCCAGGGGGCACCCGGGACAAGAGTTAAAGGCAAAGAGAATCGAGCCAAGCGTAGCAACTGGTCTTTCGCACAACTCCGAATGTTCCTTGAATACAAAGCAAAGCTGACGGCTGTACCATTCGGGGTTGTTGACCCCGCATACACTAGCCAGCGTTGTTTTGAATGTGGACATATCGAAGCGTCTAATCGAAAATCCCAAAGCGAATTCCTCTGCAAAGCTTGTGGACACACGGCGCACGCCGATGTCAACGCAGCGAAAAATATTTCTGGGCTAATGTCAATTAGCCTGATGTCGCCGCTTCTACTGAAGCGGAGGCTACCGACCTATCGGACGGTAGAGCCAGGGACAAGCCCACGAATTTTAGTCGTGGGTAATTGACTGTAAGTTAGTTAGAAAGGCAACGGCGGGTGGCCGATGGTCCAGCCGCCGTCGACCGCCAGGTTTTGGCCGGTGACATAAGAGGCATCATCTGAGGCCAGGAATAAGGCCGCAGCGGCGATTTCTTCGGGCTGGCCCAGACGGTCGAGCACGGTCATATCGCGCCACCATTGCATGATCGCCGGGTCTTCTTTGTAACGTTCTAGATCAGGCCGGCCCGAGTCGATAATGCCGGGGCTGATGGTATTGACACGGATGCGCTGCTTGCCAAAATCAATCGCCATCGAACGGGTTAGCCCGAAGAGGGCGCTTTTGCCGGTGACATAGGCGGCATGATTCGCCACGCCCATCATTCCTTCGGCGGAGGAAATATGAATGATCGAGCCGCCACCGCGTTTGATCATCGCCAACACGGCGAACTTGGAGACGTGAAAGACACCATCCAGGGTAACACTCAACACGGCGCGCCATTCGCTGTCTGGCATCGTCGCCACGCTGTTCATCCCACCCAGATGGGCGGCAGAATTGACCAGAATATCCAAGCCGCCAAACAACTCCACCGTCTGCGCCACCGCCGCCTTAGCTTGTGCAATTTGCGCGGTGTCACAATGGACAAATTTTGCTTGTGCTTCGGCGGCAGTGGCTGCACCCGCACTATCGTTGATGTCGGCAATCACCACTTGCGCGCCTTCGCGGGCAAAACGCAACGCAATCGCCCGGCCAATCCCGGTCGCGCCACCCGTGATCAGCGCAATCTTCTTTTCTAAACGCATGATTAGACCCTTTGTTAACAAAGAACGTAGATAACTACACCCTGATTATACACAAAAAATGGATAAATATTTACATTAGGGCTTACGCACCTTTTCCCGGTAAGGACACAATATTGCCGGTAGGGACACGAACTATCGTGTCAGTACGAACTGGTACAAATGAATTTTTACGTAAGTCCTATACATGATAATCAGTAAATTATAAAGAACTTTAGCGCGGGCGTCAACCGGTAATGAACTCCTGCTTTGACCCCCTGCCTAGAATTGTTTATAATCTCAAGTGGCACCATTGTTCGCTTGCTCTGGGAATCGGTTCATGATGAAGTCAACCCGTCTCTTCGCCACTATCCTGACGCTCCTTCTATTTTTGTTGACTGGTTGTCAAGCCGGTAGTGGCTTGCCGCGTGCGTCGCTCACAGCCACGCCGAGTGTCGCTTTGAAAAACACTATCGGCGCCGATGGGCTGGGCGATCCGCTGTATCCGCAATTGGGCAATGGTGGGTATGACGCTTTGCATTACACCATCGACTTAGCCGTTGATATGCACAGCCACGCCATTACCGGCATGGCCATGATTACGGCGCAGACAACCCAAACGCTCAGTTCGTTTAATTTTGACTTTCAAGGGTTGCAAATTCAAAAAATCACGGTGAATGCCACGCCAGCCACCTTTCAGCGCACGAACAGCGAATTGACGATCACGCCGGTGACGCCACTGAGCAGTGGTGAATGGTTTACTACGATTGTTGCCTATCACGGCGTCCCAGCGGGGATTGCTGATCCAGGCGTGCCGTTTCAGAAAATCGGTTGGCTGGTCTATAAACCAGGCATCTTTGTCGCCAGTGAGCCATCGGGTGCGATGGCCTGGTATCCGGTGAACAATCATCCACTGGATAAAGCCACCTACACCTTTCGGATCACTGTCGCCAAACCTTATGTGGTGGCCGCCAATGGGTTGTTGCAAAGCACGCTCGAGCAAGGTGATAGCCGCACCTATCTGTGGGAAATGCATAGCCCGATGGCAAGTTATCTGGCGACGATTGACATTGCCGAGTTCAAGCTCGTAACTGAGCAGGGGCCCAACCAATTGCCGATTCGCAACTACTTTCCGCCGAATGCCAGCCCGCAGATGCTGGCTACTTTTGCGCCAACCGCGGCCATGCTTCAATTTTACAGCGATCTGATCGCGCCTTTTCCGTTTGAAGCCTATGGCGCTGTTGTGGTCGACGATAATTTTCCCACGGCCCTAGAAGCCCAAACGCTCTCGATCTTTGGCCAAGACACCCTGTTCGAAGCCGCGGTCGCCCATGAACTCAGCCATCAATGGTTTGGTGACAGTGTCAGCGTCAAAACGTGGCGCGATATCTGGCTGAATGAGGGTTTTGCCACCTATTTCGAAAATTTATGGCTGGAACACACGCAAGGTCAAGCGGCCTTTGACGCGAGCATGCATAGTCTGTATGAATTGATGAAAAATCGCCAGCTGGGGCCACCGGCGTCACCCAAGTTGCAAGACTTGTTTGGACCTGCCATCTATGTGCGTGGTGCGTTGACACTGCATGCCCTGCGGCTTAGCGTGGGCGATGCGGTCTTTTTTAAAATTTTGCGCACTTATTACAGCCGCTACCAATTCAGCAATGCGAGTACAGCCGATTTTATGGCGGTGGCTGAAGCGGTCAGTGGACAGAATCTGGACATTTTTTTCAACACCTGGGTTTATGCCGACGACGTACCGCCTGAACCTAAGAAGCCGTAACAACGCTAAGTATAGACAATAGAACTTACGCATGCAAAGCCGCAAAGTGCGCAAAGAAAAACCAGAGAATTTGTGTTATCTTGGCGGCTTTGCGTGCGCCCTAACAAATTCGGTGGGAGGGTGCACGCAATAGCCTAAGCCTGCTACATTCAGAAGGGCTTCTATCATTATCATAGATTTAAACGAAGAAGGAGATTGAGGAATGACGGCGCAGAAGGTAGAATCATTTGTTGTAGATTACACCGCCCAAGCGGAAGAACCGGTTTTTGATTACGGGGAAGTTGCCGAATATCCATCCACGCTCTACGATTTTCAGGGGTTGGCGACCGGTGTAGACGGCTTCGCAAATGTGGGTGATGAACAAATTGCCTATTTCCAGGAGCAGGGTTATTTGGTCGTCAATAATGCCTTTTCGCCCACCGAGGTGCAGGCGGCGCTCGATGGGCTGCTTCATCTGGTTTCGGGGCAGAACACCGAGTATAAGGGCGTTATGTTTGAGAAAAAAGCGCAGGGTGTGCCCGTCGATACCTTGCCGCCCGAGCAAAAGCAGGATTATGTCCGCAAGTTTATGTGGTTCGTAGACTATGATCCGCGCCTGAAGGCGATGGCCGAGCATTCACAATTGACTCGTGTGTTGACGCGCCTGCTGGGTGATTCGCCGTCACTCTTCCAAGATATGGCCCGGCTCAAGCCGCCACAGATTGGTCGCGAGAAACCCTGGCACCAAGACCATGCCTACTTTGATCTGCCCTTGAGCGCGCCGGTGGTTGGCGTCTGGATTGCGTTGGATGAAGCGACAACCGAGAATGGTTGCATGCTCGTTTATCCTGGCTCGCATCGTGCTGGGCCGGTTGTGCATTTCAGCCGGCGCGACTGGCAGATCTGCGATAGCTATAATCGCACCTATGGCGCGCTGGCCGTGCCGCTTAAGCCGGGCGGCGCGCTCTTTTTTCATAGCTTGATGCAGCATGGCACGCCGGCCAACACATCCACCGCGCGCCGGCGGGCGGTGCAATTCCATTACAAGGCAAGCAGCGCTCACGAAACCGACCAGACCGAACGGCTGGCTATTTTTGGCTCGGAAGGCAAAGATGTCACTTGCTAGGTGAATATAATTTTGACTGAACTGGCCGACCTCTATCACGCAAGTATGAACCAAAGCCGCCAGGATGTGGGTGCAAATTCTATCGGCTGGGGCATCCTGGGCGCCAGCCATATGGCCGAGCGCTGGATGATCAATGCCATTCGTTACCAACCAGTCGCGCCTGGTGCGCCCAGCAGGGCCGGCGCATGGAACGTCGCCGTCTACAGCCATGATGAATGGCGCGCCCAGCAATTTGCCCGCGCGAATCAAATTCCGCATGCCTGCGTTAATGTGGATGATTTGCTCAATCGCCGTGAGATTCAATGCGTCTATATTGGCAGTCACCCGCGGCATCACTTTCCCTTGACGATGGCGGCGCTGGCGGCGGGTAAGCACGTGCTGTGCGAAACGCCGCTAGCGCTTACGCTGGAAGAAGCGCAGATCATGAAATTAGCCGCCGACAATCGTGGTTTGTTGTTGGCGGTCAATCATGCCCGGCGCGCCGACGCTGCACTTCAGCAAATGCACGCACTGCTGGCCAATCAGGCGATTGGCGACGTATTGGGAGGACGAATTAGCAATACAACCCTGTTGCCACCTCAGTTTCAAACCTGGCGCTTGCAAGCGAACGGTGGTGGTGTGCTCTTTGACCGCGCGATCCATAGTCTCGATCTGTTGCGCTTTCTGCTGGGTGACGAAATCGCCGAAGTAACGGCGGTTCATGCCCAGCAAATTCTTGGCGAGCAAGCAGCCACTAGCCTTGTCGCGCCGGTTGAAGAAGATGTGCTGAGCATTGTGCGCATGGTGCAACGGAATGTCACCTTCCAGCTACATGATTCATTGGTGATCCCCCATCATCCAACCAGCATCGAACTGTATGGAACCACAGGCACATTAATTGCCCGCGGCGTATTTGATGAAGCCGACGACAGTGAATTGCGCCTGCTCCACAATCAACAGTACACGATTAAACCGTTGGCGCTGATCAATGCTTATTGGCAACTTATCTATGATTTCAATGCAGCGGTTCGTGAACAGCGGCTGTTGCCAGCAACACCACGCCTAGCAACGGCCGCCGATGGCATCAAAAGTCTGACCGCTGCCTTAGCCATGCGCCGCTCAATTCAAGCGCATTCGCCAATTCAGCTCGCATGATGACAGCCGCCAACTGAGCCAGGCTAAAAAATTCAAAACCTATCGACATCTCCTAATAACCTTATACTTGCGTCGCGCCGGTTATGCAGTACAATACATGGGTAAAAATCTACCTAGAGAAGATTTTGTAGTTGAAGCACAAACGAACTTTTGCGCAAAGTAAGAAGAAGAAATTATGGCTAAAGGTACGACAAGCGAGAAAGTTACGGCAAGCGAATTACAGGCAGTCACCGAATTACAAAATGAACTTGAGCAGGTTCAAAGTCAATTGATGACTGCGGCAGACGAACTGTATTCTCCCTTGAGCGATCTGGTACGATCACAATTAAAGGCCGCAACGCCGCTTGTGCACGCAGCGATTGTGTTAACCGCCGGCGTTAGTGACCCCGATACGGATGACCTGCGCAAAAAACGGATCTTATTGGCAACTGCGCTAGAGATGCTTTATGTGGCGCTGCATATTCATCGTAGGTTGCTCACAAATACTGGGTCCAACGGCGATCATGACCCTGACAAATCTAGACTTGGCAGTATTATCCTGGCTGGCGATTACTGCTTTAGTCGCTCCGCCATTTTAGCGGCACAGACCGATAATCCAGATGTTGTGATGATCTTTGCTACCGCCCTCAAAACAGTCAACGAGGGTCATCTTCGCCAACATTTTACCCAAGAGTGGATTGATTTCGACGAAAATCAAAAACTGTTTGAGGCTGGCGCGCGGGCGGCGGCCACCTTGCTTACCCAAGACGAGGCGATCATTAACAAAGTGGGCGACTTCGGGCGTGAAATTGCCACCCAAATCCAATCATCGCGACCAACTGCTCCACCCGTCGCACTCGACTTGCGCTTGGTTACCCTGCTTGCACCAGCGCGCCAACTCGCCTTGCAACGCTGGCTTCTCCAGAATTATCCAATGGCCTAAACGATCCTGCAACAAACTATCCGTCCACTTTTCCTCACATGCTATACGCAGCACGGGCATAGCTGCGTTTTTTGTCATTGGTAGACAGGAGACGATAGACGGTCTAAAAGGCGGTCGGCGCTTCTCTTGAAGCGTCACTGTCTATAAACGCGCTTAGCTGTGACCGTTGCGCGTATAGCTTAAATCCACTGGCCTTAAAAAGTAAGTGTCTGAAAAGTCCGTGTAAGTGCGGTTTGTAACTGCACCTACATCATCCCATCTATGCAGCCACCCTGCAGGCTGCTCCTCGCCGGGTGGAAAATGTAAGGACTCACCAGATGACGACTGTTACATCAGCTAATTAGCTGATGTAACAGTCGTCAATTTTGGCTATACTATTGGCTATACTATTCGTGATGGGGTGGCGCATAGTCAGAGATTTCTGTGTGGCTTACTGAGTCAGTACACTGCCGACGGTGACATTGCCCAGGCTTTTTCCTCGGCGATCTGCTCGAATCTCCGCCTTCTATATCTCAAACTAGTTCTCGCATTTAGATCTTGGCACTGAAACTATTTGGCAACGCAAAACGTATTTACTAACGAAACGCCAATACTTTTCCAATCTATTTCATATCTTTGCTTGGTAAAATAAATTACTGACTTATCAAAAGAAGCTTTGAAGGCTAATTAAGAGGACAGCATTCATATTTTACATCTTCGTAAGACGCTATACGAAAGGCCATAATATTTTAATCAAACTCTTACTAAAGAGACTGGACATCTTTGCAAAGGTATGATATAGTTTTTGCAAATGTTTTGTATAGGTATAGCAAGGGAATTACGCTAGATCCAAAAATGATAGAACAGCGTCTATATGAATATTAAACTAGATATGCAGTTCGATCCTGGTTGAAAGCCTCTTTAAGCACGCCAGCCTCTGCTCTACTTATCCATCTGTACGCAGTGTTACGATGCTCAAGCACCGATTTCATACAAATCATTACCCAGAAAGGAATGGTCCGCCATGAAACTGAATATGCACGATATACCCACAAACCATGCTCACCCCTTTAAGCTGTCTTCCGTTATGACCACGCCTAGCCTGGGATACAGCAATCTGGCTCAAACTTTATTATCGTTGCGTGAAGAAGATCCCACTTTTAACAAAGTTATTCATGTACAGCAATTAGAACGTGGTAATTTGGTAGCAACGCCGGATGACCTAAGCCACAAGATGTATGTGTTGATGAGCGGCAAAGTCAACATGATTTGCACAAACAATGAGGGGCGGCGTTTGGTGATTGCGACACTAGAACCAGGGGCAATTTTTGGCGAAGGTGCGCTTGACCACCCTGGTGACCCAAATGTATTTGTCGAGGCTGCTGAATCTGTCGCTGTCTGGGTCATTCCAGCAAGCGAAGCGCGCAACCTGACGATTCAATATCCGATTCTCGGCTGGGGTCTGCTCCAAACCTATGGCGAGCGCCTCTTCCAGGTAGAAAACAGCCTGGAAAATGTGGCTTATAAGAAATTGCCCGAGCGGTTAGCGACTTTGTTGCTCGAATTGGCTGAAGAGGAGACGGGCACGATTAAAGGTGTGAGCCATCAAGCGCTGGCCGACCATTTGGGCACCTATCGTGAGACAGTTAGTGCGATTTTGCGTGATTTCAAACGCCAGGGCTTGGTTGAACTTGGGTACCGCCGCATTCACTTAATTGATATCGAAGGGCTAAAGGATATTGGCGGAATCTGGGAGTGGTAAATTATTTCCCTTTTACGAAAATCCTGGTGTTAATATCGTTGTCCCCGACCTAGTAACGGTGAACTCCTGGGGTATAGCGTGGGTAGGCCCATTCGCTATACCCCAGGAGTTCACCGCTAGAAAGTGCGCTTGTTTAGCTATTTACAGTTTATGAAATTGATAGTTGACGAACAAGTATTTTTTTGTTATAGTAGTTGCAAAAGTGAAGTCCTCACGGTATATGTTAGCCTCAGTTCTATTGTGCTGGTCTGACCTTACTAGCCGCAGGTTATTTACGCTTTTAAATTTTTACCCCGGCAGTCTTATACAATTCGGCTCTTTGCAAATTGATCACACAGCCATTTTTGGGTTGCAACTCCAATAAACTTTAATTACATAGATACTATTTTCTGCTACTATCCCTACTAATTTATAACGACCATTACTCACTAATGGCTGTACCTACATCAATAACGATAACTCACAATTTTATCGACGGTTTTACGACAGTATATAGATAGGTCTCATCGTACATTCGCCACTCCTTTGTATCGAATTATCTCCCTGCTAAAAGAGACCAATTTGACAAGAATGGTATACAACAAAGCCTGCATCGTGCAGATGCAAAGTTAGAAAAAGTATTAAAATAGCAAGTATAGAAGTGAACACCAGTCAATTACGTTCAGAACAATTATAACCTGATCCTCGCCATCCCACATTCTCTGCAAAATTATTCATGCGCAGGCCAGTCTCAATCTCAGCTTACGTTTTCAATATTGAGCAATTATCATGCGGCCTGGACAGTATTAAAACTTTTACCCTAGACGTGCGCCTTCCTTATGCAGGGCGTTGCTAAAATTTAGAACAATTAAATCAGGAAAAATTATATTGCTGAAGCAGCAAATTTCCGAAGCACTACATTATTGAAGGATTGAACCAAAATGACAAATTTACAGCTAGCGACAATGACAATTTCTCAGCTGGATGCACTCAACTTAGATGAATTGCGCGAACTGGCGCGTGCCTCTAGCATTACAGGCTATACACGCCTGAAAAAATTTGATTTAGTAATGCGCCTTCTACGGGCAAATGCCGAGCAACAAGGTTTTATTTTTGGAGGTGGCATTCTCGAGATCGTGCAAGACGGCATTGGCTTTCTGCGCAGCGATCATTTTTTGCCAGGCGCGGAAGATGTTTATGTCAGCCAAAGCCAGATTCGTCGCTTTGGCCTGCGCACCGGCGATTTTGTCGTTGGCCAGGTGCGTCCGCCCAAAGACACCGAAAAATATCATGGCTTGCTCAAAGTCGAAGCTGTTAACGGCTGGGATCCAGAAGAGGCCAAAAAACGCCCACTCTTTGAAAAACTGACGCCCATCTTTCCGAATGAGCAATTGTTTTTAGAAACACGCGCTAATATTATCTCGACCCGCATGATCGACTTGTTAGCACCGATTGGCCGGGGGCAGAGAGGGTTGATTGTCAGCCCGCCCAAAGCAGGTAAGACAACTATTCTAAAGCGAATTGCCAACGGCATTTCAACTAACCACAAAGATGTCCATCTTATGGTCGTGCTGATCGGTGAACGCCCGGAAGAAGTCACCGACATGGACCGCTCGGTCGATGCCGAAGTGGTGAGCAGCACGTTCGATGAACCGGTGCAAAACCATGTGCGGGTGGCCGAGATGGCATTGGAACGAGCCAAACGCCTGGTGGAAAGCTCAAAAGATGTGGTCATCCTACTCGATAGCGTCACCCGGCTTACACGGGCCTACAACCTAACTGTACCACCGTCCGGGCGCACGTTGTCAGGTGGTATGGATCCGGCCGCTCTATACCCGCCCAAACATTTCTTTGGCGCCGCCCGCAATGTGGAAGAAGGTGGCAGTTTGACCATCATCGCCACTTGTCTTGTCGACACAGGGAGCCGTATGGATGACGTCATTTACGAAGAGTTCAAAGGGACTGGTAATATGGAATTAATTCTCAGTCGCAAACTGGCCGAACGCCGCATCTTCCCGGCCTTCGATATTGAGCGCAGTGGTACACGCGCCGAAGAAAAGTTATTGGACGCCGAAACATTGGCCAAAGTCTATACGCTGCGTCGCATGATCGACGCTATGGGTGGTGGGCATGAAGCCATCCTGCCAATCATCGAACGCCTCAGCCGCACACGGGATAACCGAGAGTTCCTCGAAACCTTGACCAAGAAATAGCAGCCGGCTAAGCCACAAAAGTTATAGCGGGTGCTTCCGTCCGGCCACGCAATTGCGTGGCCGGACGTTTATTTTGCCCCAAAGATGAACAGCAAATCCTATACGTTCGGCCTACGAAGGATCGACGAATATAGATTGAATACAAAATCCATCTAGTTTGGAGCGACAAAGTTGCTTTTACGGCTTTGACAAGCGCAATCTTCGTGCTATAATCCGCCACCATGTGATACAAATAAATGCCCTAATCATCCACAACTTAACTCACTAACTTAACTCACTATAGAACTAAATAACCATAGAGTGGTGACAAAACCCGATATGCATTGAAGCATTCCCTTGCAATCACAATACTTTCGTCCCTCGAAAGCATGAAAAATGGAGATATTATTATATGGAATCAGATGCTAATCAAGCATTTGAATATAAATTTTCTTCGCGTGTAGGTAATCAACCTCGACCAAACACTAGAGAAAATCCACTTTTTCCACCGAAAAGTCCAGTAAAATCTGAACCTGCTGCCGCTTATCCAGTTAGAGCCGATAATCTAGCAGATGTCACATCGGCCGTTACAGTTTTTCAATCTCCGTTTTTGACTCTGCCAACTACTGATAACGGTGCTGTTTCTGATGATCAAGATTCGGTATTTACGGCTTTCCAAAGATTACAAAGCAATATTCAACACACTTTGGCCGACCAAGTCACACCCTTGCGGCTTGCTGGCCATCTTTCTGTCCTGGCGGTAGCCTCTATTATCTTGATCATGAGCCAGATGAAGATACCAGCTCTGAGTATTTCGATGGAAGCCTTTCGCCATGGTGCCCAGGAAATAAGTGTCGCAGGCCAACGTACGAGCACAAAGGCCGTGGTGGTGAATGCCTCCGACAACAATGCCTCGCTCCAGCGTTCTGTTATTGCGAATACAGTGATATCTGGTCAGCCTGTGCAGGCTTCTAGCCAACCCCGCCAAGACATTCAACACTATACGGTCCAGTCTGGTGACACGGTGCTGGCCATTGCCGCCAAGTATGGTCTCAATCCAGAAACTGTGCTGTGGGCGAACAACGCTATTGAGCAAGACCCGGACAAGCTGAGTATCGGCGATCAGTTGAATATTTTGCCAGTTAATGGTGTTTTGCACATTGTGAAACCCGGCGATACGCTGTCAACCCTAGCCGCTCAATATAAAGTCGCACTCGACAGTATTACCGGTTATAAAGCCAACAATCTCGCCAATGCCGCTGCCGCCCTGACGGTAGGCAATCAACTTGTCATTCCTGGGGGCGTCAAAGCTTTCGTACAGCCGCAGTATGCCAACGTGGCAACGACTAGTGATGCGCCGGATAATGCGAGCAAAGGCGTAGGCTCCTTCTCGTGGCCTACCGGTGGTGAAATCAGTCAAAAATACTGGAGTGGTCATCCTGCCATCGACATTTCGTCATGGACTGGCAATCCAGTCAAAGCGGCGGATAGCGGGTATGTAGCGCTAGCCAGCAGCGGTGGCGCTTGGAATACTGGCTATGGGAATTACATCATCATTGACCACGGCAATGGTTTTAGCACCCTTTATGCGCATTTAAGCAGTGTATTTGTGAGATCCGGTGAGAACGTAACTCGCGGTGAGCAAATCGGCCTCGTCGGCAATACTGGTCACAGCACTGGCCCCCATCTTCACTTCGAAATTCGCTATCAAGGCGTCCAACGCAATCCAGTTACGTATCTGCCTTAATCTAGTAGGGAATA
>JBBREZ010000137.1:0-14342 GCA_038225095.1 Caldilineales bacterium | reverse complement strand
ACGGCTGCACCTTGATCCCCGGTTTCAACGATGCGCACGTCCATGTGGCCTGGCTGGGTATGCTGTTGACGCGCTTGGTGGACTGTCGCATTCACGTCGCACCGAACATCCCGGCGATCCTTCAGCGCTTGGCCGAACGCGCCCAAGCGTCGCCGGTGGGCGCCTGGGTCGAAGGCGTTGGGTATAACGAGGCGCTTTTGCCCGAAGGCCGGCACTTAACGCGTTACGACTTGGATCAGGCGAGCGTGGATCACCCCATCGTGGTGACGCGCACCTGTGGGCACGTTTCGGCGGTGAACAGTCTCGCGTTAAGACTCGCCGGGATCAGCGCCGAGACACCCGATCCACCCGGCGGCGTGATTGTGCGCGACGAACAGGGCCAGCCTACGGGTATTCTGCAAGAGACGGCGATGACGCTGGTGGCGCACTTGATCCCCGAACCCAGTACAGACGAAACCGTCGCCGCCATTCAGGCTGCCACGCGCCACGAATTGAGCCTGGGCATCACCAGCGCCACCGACCCCGCGCCTACGCCGCCGCAAGTGGTCGTTTATCGGCAGTTGGCTGCCGCTGGCGAATTGAGCGTGCGCATGAATCTGTTGCCCAACCGGCGCGATGGTGACACGCTGTATCCGCTGCCGGAAAAACAGGTCGGCGACACGTTGCGCATCGACAGCGTCAAATTTTTTGCTGATGGCGGCATGACAAGCGCCACCGCGGCGATTTCTATCCCCTACCGCGAAACCGGTGGCAAAGGGGTGATGATCTGGGAAAGTGAAGAGTTAGCCGACCAGATGTGGGAAGCGCACAGCAAAGGCTATCGGATTGGCACGCATGCTAACGGCGATGTCGCGCTGGAACAGGTGATTCGCATCTACGAGCTGATCAACGAGCGCGAGCCGCGGCCAGAACTGCGCCACAGGATTGAACATCTGGCCTTGCCCACCCAGGAACATTTGCAGCGCTGCGCCAAACTCGGCGTGATGGCGGCCACGCAAACGGTGTTCCTGCCCGCGATGGGGGCCACCTTCCGCCGCTACATGCCGGAAAGCTACTATCCACGCGCCTATGGGGTGCGCGCCATGCTCGACGCCGGTCTGACGGTTGCGCTGAGCACCGATGCGCCCGTGGTGCCGGATGATAACCCACTGATTGGCCTGAAAGCAGCGATTGATCGGCTCGATCACGCCGGCTATGCGTTGGGCGCGGAACAGGCGATTACACCGCTCGAAGCGCTTTACGCCTATACCATGGGCGGCGCGATCCTGAGTGGTGATGAAGCCAACCGCGGCAGCATCACACCCGGTAAATGGGCTGATCTGGTCGTATTAAGTGGCGATCCGCTGACAACACCAGCCGCACAAATGTTAGATTTACACGTTGTACAGACCTATGTGGGCGGTGAATTAGTCTATGAACGCAATTAGTCTATGAACGCCAGGTTCTTTTATCATTTGGTGGAGCACACGCGAGTCAGCGTGCGTTGCACTGGGCAGCACCAGCACCTATATCCCAAAAATGTCTGCCCAGTGCGATGCACGCGGCTGATAGGGCAAAAGAACGTTCGCTCAACTCAGCCCATAGACCGGAATTAGCGCGCCATGAATGATGCTGGCGGCGTCCGAGGCCAGGAATAGGATCACCTGCGCAATCGCTTCGGGTGCGACCCATTTGCTGAAATCCGCCTGGGGGCGCGCTTCACGGTTTTGCGGCGTGTCGATCGTGCCGGGCATAATGGCATTGACATTGATCCCGTGGTCTTTATACGCCGCGGCCATGCTTTCTGTGATCCGCGCCGCCGCACTTTTAGAAGCGCTGTAGGCCACATCGTTGGCCGTGGCACTTAAGGCTGATTTCGAGAGGGTGTTGATAATCCTCCCTCGGCCTTGGGCCAGCATCGGTGCGATCACGGCACGGTTCATGATGAAGGTAGCACGAGCGTTCAGATCGAGCATAAAATCCCAGGTGTCTAGCGTGGTTTCAGGCGGTGGCGTGCCCGCGCGGTAGCCGCCCACGGTGTTCACCAGCACGTCGATACGTCCGAATCTGGCGAGTGTCGCCTGCACCAGCGTCTGCATGGCGGACTCTTGGGTGGAATCGGTGGCCGCGGCCAGATAGTGGCGCTCTGCATTGGCCAGTTCGGGGAACATGCCGGGTAATTTGTCTGCCGCGCGGTCGGGCACAACAAGGCGGGCATTGGCGGCATAGAAGGCGCGCACGACGGCGCTGCCCAAATTGCCACCGCCGCCCGTCACGATCACAACTTGGTCGGTAAAATCAAACATGTTGGGTCTCCTCTCGCGGCTGGTTTCGATGAAATAGGATGATAGGCGAGAATTATCTCATCGTTTGCGATTTGCTACTGTCGGCATCCCGCCAATTTTATCAGAACAGGCTCGATAGTTCGTAGGCACCCAGAGAGTTCCCGTGCTTGCTGCGCCTGTGTGGGCCGCACAGCAGGCGCGGCAAGCAGCGCCCCTACGCTATTTGTATCAGATTTAATTGATTTCTCTATTAGCATGGTCATCAAGCAATCGTGACGAACGAGATTACTAAAGCTTGTTCCGATTTATTATCTGTTATGGGTGATATTCCACAGAAGGCCCAGAGAAAAATTAATATGAATAAGATTTTTCGCAGGGGTAACACTTTTAAAATAGTGCTAATTGACTTCTTTGCGGCCCTCTATTTTTATGCGCCAGTAGGTACTCTATATCTACAAAATCGAGGGCTGAACTTTTTGCAAATTAATTCAATCTGGGCTGCTATCGTAGGGATAATGTTTTTTGCTGAAGTCCCTACAGGACTGATCGCCGATAAAATTGGCAGAAAAAACTCCATTATAATGGCGCTTGCGCTACAACTGCTCGGGGAAATTTTATATATCTTTGCCCATAGTTACCTAGCCTTTATCATACTCGCTATCATTAGCGGTATTGGGTTTTCTTTCGCATCCGGTTCTGTTGAAGCGTTAGTATATGACACGCTTAAAGAGGATGGCAAAGAAAGCGAAATGAAGCGTGTTTCTGGATTACGTGGCGGCGCGAGCGAACTTGCCAGAATGACCGCGCCACTTGTCGCGGCGTTGCTAATTATGGGTATTGAGCTAAGTAAATTCATTTTGCTGATCGTTATGACCTGTATTTCAGTGGCAATCGCACTCTTGATAAGTTTGAAGTTGCAGGAGCCCAAATTGCCTTATGCGCATTCAGAAATGAACCCGATTGAATTATTAAAAGACGGCCTACGGCTCTTGAGGGACAATAAATCTTTACAAGGAATTGTCCTGCTATCTTTACTCGCGACCCCTTTTGTCAACTATTTAACGAATTTTTATCAACCGTATTTTTTGCAATCGCACGTTCCAACGATCTGGTTGGGGCTTTCCCTATCCTTTGCTTCTCTGCTTGGGTTTTTGGCGAGTAAGTATGCGTATGCTTTTGAGCACTACTTGGGGATGAAAATGGCAGTATTAATCTCTACCATGCTGCCTGGGGTTTTCTATCTGCTGATGGCTTTTATTTTTCAGCCGATAGTTTCGGTCATTTTATTCTGTTTAGCTTATGGCTCAACTAGTATTCAAAACCCGCTTTTTGCAGAGTATCGAAATATTCATATTGAAAGTCATAATCGAGCCACTGTTTTGTCGCTGATTAGTATGTTGTCAGGATTTTACGTCGCGCTCATGGGATTAGTGATTGGCCGCATTGGCGATTATTCTATTCCCGCCGCTTTTATCTTCATGGGGATTACCGTGATATTTAGCTCTCTATTTTTCAGAATCAATGAAAAGCATACGGAAATTTTATAAATAATTATCAGGGTTTAAATATTTTCAACTAGACCTGATTATCACCAATACAGCGTAAAAAATTGAGGAAATACCCGTTATGGTAACGAAAGAACAAGTGGATAAAGTTGTACAAGAAGCCGATGGTCTGATCCAGGCGCATATCAAAAAGTTGGGGCCGCTGGCTGGGTTGGCGGTGGGCATGGTGCATGCTGGCGAACTGGTTTACACCTTCAACAGTGGGTTCGCCGACATCAAAACCCGCACGCCAGTGACATCGGACACGGTTTTTCGCATCATGTCGATCTCTAAGACTTTCACGGCAGTTTCGCTGATGCAACTGTGGGAACAAGGCGAATTTCAACTAGACGATCCGATCAACCAGCATCTCAAGGGCATGCGCGTCGAACATCCCGATCTGAACGCGCCGCCGATCACGATCCGGCACTTGCTCACGCACACCTCCGGCATTGGCGAATTGCGCAAAGTTGACCCACGCTGGTTGCTCAAGCCGGAAAATATGGTGATGGAAGATTTGAGCGTGCGCGACATGCAGCAGACCCAATCGCTGCTAGACTATTATCAGGGCAAATTAACGGCGGAAATTTATCCGGGCGTCAAATGGTGCTACTGCAATCATGCCTTTGGTGTATTGGGCCAATTGGTGGCCGATCTCAGCGGTCAACCGTTTGAGCAATATGCGATCGAGCGCATCTTCCAGCCGCTCGGCATGACGCAGTCCGACTGGTTCTTGAGCGACCGCGTGCGCAACCGTTTGGCGATTGGCTATCAATTCAAAGCCAACGGTTTCAAGACTGTCGAAGCAACGATTGGCTACCAACATGTCGTCACGGCCGGTGCGTCGAACATCTATTCCAGTGTCAACGATATGGTGCATTACGTGGCGGCGCTGATGAATGGTGGGAGCAATGACCAGGGCGCTATCCTGAAACCGGAGACCCTGGCGCAGATGATCCAACCCCAATTCCAACTGGATCCACGGTTGCCTGGTCAAGGCTTGGCCTTTTTCTTGCGCGAGATTGGTGGGCATCGCACAATCGGGCATGGCGGTGGTTGGCCTGGTTTTATCTCGCAAATGCTGGTTGCGCCGGATGATGGCGTGGCGTTGTTAGTCTTCACGAACACGTCGAACAGCGCACCAGGGCTGATCGCCAGCGATTTAATGCGCCGCTTGCTCGATATTCCCGACCCAGCGACGCAATTGCCCAACCCTGATGTGCCAGAGCACCCTGCTTTATGGGCAGCGATCTGTGGCAACTATGGCCCAACGCCTGGCCCCAATACCAACTTCCGCCAGTGGAGCGGCTTTGGCGCCGAAGTAACTATCTTCGTTGATGGCAATCATCTGGTCATGCGCTCGCCGGATGGCACGTACAAAGACGGTGTACAACTCCATCCGGTGGATGTCAACGATCCACTAAGCTTTGAGATAATCGTTCAAGGCGCTGTGCAGAAAGTACTCTTCAAACGCAATGCGGCTGATACTATTGACTGCCTGCAAATGGGCACAAACAACTTTTTTAAACGACCCGCACCCGACAATTTGTCAGCAGTTCTGCTGATTGATCAGGGGCAGACTCAAGTACGGCAACAATGGGCCAACCTAGTCTATTGGTATATGCAAGGTATGCCCGACAAGCTCAAAGCGATTGGACGAATTGTGCTGGTGCTGGCGGTGCTGCGTTTATTATGGCGCAACAAAAATCGTTAATACACTGGGTGGGGGCACAGAGGGCGCCTCGGCATACCTGACCCTACCTGGTGCGCCGTTTGCTTTGCCAAATTTAGGGCATTCGGCGTATGATGGCGGTATGATTGTCAATTGGATTTTTCTCACCCTACGCTAGTGGCATCGATGACCCAGCCTGAACCTGTTCCTTTCACTAACCCGCCTGTGGTTATCTTGGTGGCGCGCAATATTCGCAAAACTTATCCAGGCGTGCGCGCGGTCGATAACGCCACCCTTGAACTTTATCGCGGCGAAGTGCATGGCCTTGTGGGCGAGAATGGCGCAGGTAAGTCTACGCTGATCAAAATCTTGGCGGGGGCCGTGCGCAAGGATGCAGGTGATCTTTACCTTCATGGCAAACTTATTGCCATCAACGGCGTGCAAGACGCCTATCGCCTCGGTTTAGCCTTTATTCACCAGGAATTGAATCTGGTGCCCTATTTTGATGCGGCGGAAAACATCTTTCTCGGCCATTCTTATCCACACAAGCGTTGGGGGGCGCTGGATCGGAAAAGCTTACGCCAGCGCGCGAGGGCGATCCTCGCTGAGCTGGGTTCAGAGTTGCCGGTGGATGTCCCTGTCCGCCAGCTTTCCCCCGGCCAGCAGACCATGATCTCCATCGCCCGCGCCTGGGCCTCAGATGCCGCGCTTGTGGTCATGGACGAACCGACGGCGGCCTTAACCGACCAGGAAATCAAGCATCTTTTTGCCGCCATCAACGCCTTGCGCGCCGCCAACAAAACCGTTGTCTACGTTTCGCATCGTTTGCCCGAAATTTTTGCCATCACCGATCGCGTGACCGTCATGCGCAACGGCCAGGTTGTGACCACCACCGCCACCCGCGACCTGGATCAGGCAAAATTGATCCAGTTGATGACTGGGCGCACCGAGCTCGTGCCATTTGCCGCCACGCCGTGTCTCGCCAGCCAGCCGCTGTTAACGGTTCAAGCGCTCAGCACCCAGAAAGTGCATGATCTCTCTTTTACGCTACACAAAGGGGAGATTTTAGGCGTGGCGGGCCTGGTGGGCGCGGGCCGCACGGAATTACTACGCGCGCTGGTGGGGGCGGATCGCATGCTCACCGGCGAAATTACGCTGCTGGATCGTGCCATTCGTCCGTGTTCGCCAGCCCATGCTTTACGTCTGGGCTTGGCGCTCGCCCCAGAAGAGCGCCGCAGTCAAGGCCTGATCCTTCAGCGCCCCATCTTTGAAAATATGACGTTGAGTCATCTTAAGCAATTTGCCCGTGGCGGCTTTGTGCTCAATCGTCGGCGCGAACTGGCAGCCGCTCAAGCTTTGCGTCAGGCCCTCAACCTTAAAGCCGCTAATCTGCGCCAGCCCGTGGCGCAACTCTCTGGCGGTAATCAGCAGAAAGTTATCATTGCGCGCTGTCTGGCTGGCGAAGCAGATGGTGCCAAATTGAACGTCTTTCTGATGGATGAACCAACGCGCGGGGTGGATGTGGGGGCGAAACAGGAACTTTACCAGATTATTCGCGATCTGACCGCGCATGGTTTGGGTGTGATCCTGGTGTCGTCTGAATTGCCGGAACTGTTGGGGCTGGCTGATCGCATTTTGGTTTTACATGAAGGGAAACAGGCGGCGCTGCTTGAGGCCAAGGCCGTTGATCAAGCGACGGTGTTGCGCCATTGTTATGGGTTGGCCGAATAAACCATGATGAAAACAAGTAGTTGGTTACGCACGTACGGCACCTTTGCCGGTTTTTTGGCGATCGTAGCAATTTTTGCCCTGTTGCGGCCCACGATCTTTCTCAGCGGCGCGAATATGCGCAATATTGCCGAACAAGTGGCAATTCTAGCCATCGTGGCGATGACGATGACCGTGGTCATGGTCGTGGGTGACTTTGATCTGTCCGTGGGCGCCTTGGCGAGTCTAGCTGGCGTTGTGGTGGCCGATATGTTGATCAAGGGCTTGGGCGTTTGGCCCAGCATTGGCATTGCGCTGGGGGTAGGTTTGTTGGCGGGCGCCATCAATGGCGCGCTCGTAGCCTATGCGGGGCTTTCTGCCTTTGTCGCCACGCTGGCAACAATGACGGCTTACCGGGGGGTGTCGCTTTGGTACACCGGCGGTTCGACCTTATTCAACGGCATTGACGAGGCATTTCGTCCACTAGGCCAGGGTTCAACCGGTCCACTGCCCAATTCGGTGTTGATCATGCTCGGCATGGTTATGATTGTCTGGTTTGTACTAGAACAGACAACGCTGGGCCGCCGCCTTTATGCGATTGGCGGCAATGCAGAAGCGTCGTTTCTCGCCGGGATCCATGTGCGCCGGCTGCGTTTTGTGGCTTTCATTTGTTCGGGACTAGGCGCAGCCGTCGCTGGCATTGTTTTGACCAGCCGCCTCTTTTCTGCTCATCCAACCGCCGGTGAACCGTTGATGCTCAATTCGATTGCCGCTGTCTTCCTCGGCATGACCATGTTTCGCGAAGGGGAGGCGCATGTGCCCGGCACCCTGTTTGGTGTGTTGATTTTGGGCGTGCTGAGCAATGGCCTGAATATTTTGCACGTTAATTCGTATATCCAAAGCATACTGACCGGCGTCATCATCATATTGGCCGTGTTAGTTTCTGGGTTAACGCGCCGTAAGGGGTAAAGACAATAGACATGATTTGGAATAAGCATTGACCACTGGGAGACAAGGAAACAGGGAGACATCACCTGTCTACCTGTTTCCCTGTTTACCATCTTTGTTAATCCAGACATGTCTAATATCAATGACACATTTTAAGAGGATTTTCTGATCATCGAGCGGGAACCCTTTTTCTGGAAAGGCTACCGCCATTTATCTGGTTGTGCTTATGCGCGCCTGGCCGGTTGGGCACAAATCCAACACGGCACACCGTTCGCAGGCCGGGTTGCGAAAATAGCAACAGCGCTGGCCGTGCAGCATCAAGACTTCATGGTTGTCATAAACTTGTTGCGCCGTCCAATCTTTGGGGAGTTGGGCTTCCAGTAAAACGTGTGCAGGGCCGACATCCACACCGGCAGCGAGCAAACCCAGGCGCACGGCCACGCGATGATGGTGACTGTCTACCGGCAGGGCTGGCATGCGTAAACGGCTAAAAAGCAACACTGCCGCGCTGGTTTTTGGGCCAACACCGGGCAATGTTTCCAGCCAGGCGCGCGCCGCGGATACACTCATTTCGCCTAGAAAATCAAGCGATAATTCATGACGGCGCTCGGCGATCAAGCGTAGAATTTGTTGGATGCGCGGGGCTTTCTGTTCCGGCCAAGTGACATCGGCAATCGTCGCTTCGATCTCGCTGGTTGGTGCATCGCATACAGCCGCCCAATCCTTGAAGCGCGCTTGCAAGGCGTGGAAAGCACGCCCCGAATTTGCATTGCGCGTCCGATGGGATAACAGCGAGGAGAT
The DNA here is from genome assembly GCA_038225095.1 of Caldilineales bacterium. Lineage (GTDB taxonomy): Bacteria > Chloroflexota > Anaerolineae > Caldilineales > Caldilineaceae > JAPLGZ01. Next base: position 5,406 of record JBBREZ010000137.1, on the reverse strand, counting down.
CAATTCATTAAGCGGATCCAGGGTATGAAAATATGCGATAGGACATGCGTACGCCTGGCATAGCCGTTCGTGGACAAGGAGCGCCTTTTGTTGCAATTCTGGCGTAACGATTACTGGTGAATTTGCTCGCTTCATCGTCTTACGATAAGGTATACTAGTCGGAATACTTGTAATTGCTATTACAAGTTATGCCGATGCTTCTAAAAAATATCTATCTTCACCGCGTTTAGATTCAGCCAAATAATTGAAGGAGCAAAATTTATGATACGTACATTTCGTTTATGGGTAAGTTTGCTTTGGGTGGCCGGATTGGCTGCCTGCATTGCCCCGCCGCAAACTAATGCGCCAGCGGCTTCCAGTGCCAGCGGGGCCACCAAAACCATCGCCATCGTTACGCCGTATATGGCAAACGCTACTACCAAATTTGCGATTGATAAATTTCAGGCCTATGGCAAAGCCAAAGGTTGGAACGTCACCGTCACTGACACCAACGCCGATTTTAACCAGTTAGTCAGCCGCATTGAGGACGCCGTGACCCAGAAGGCAGATGCGATTGTGCTCGGCATGGGCGACCCCGCCCAGATGACCAAAGGGCTGGATGCGGCCAAAGCAGCGGGCATTCCTGTCTTTGGTCTCGATGCGGGTGCTGCGCCAGGCGTCATGCTCAATATTACATCGGACAACGCTGCGCTGGGTCAGATGTCGGCGCATTATTTGGCCGAAGCGATTGGCGGTAAAGGGAATGTGATCATGTTTACGCATGATCCCCATCCAGGTGTGCGTGCGCGCGCCGCGGCCGCCGCGGCCGAATTGGCGAAATATCCCAATATCAAGATTATTGAGAAAAAACATATCGAAGTGCCGGGGCCAGTCGACTTTGCGCGGAGCTTGACCCAAGATCTGCTTACCGCCCACCCAGATGGAGAAATTCAGGGCATCTGGGCTGGCTGGGATGAACCCGCTTTTGGCGCCGTGCAAGCAATTGATGCTGCGGGCCGCAAGAACATTGTTGTCGTTGGCATTGACGGCACCGACTTCGCGAAGGCTGAAATCGTGAAAGGTGGTCCGTTTGGCGCCACCGTGCAACAGGATTTTGATGGCATGGCGAAACAATTAGCCGATATTATCGAACAAGATTTAAGTGGCACGAAACCAGACAAAGATTTGATCACAATTCCGGGCAAGCTGCTCACGAAGGACAATGTAAAGTAGCAGGTAGCAGGTAGCAAGTATCAGGTAGCAGGTAACAGATAGCAAGTAGCATTAATTACTTGCTATCTGTTACCTGCTACCTATGTAAGCTTGGCTCAACGCTCGCAACTGATTGGCATAGGCCTGTGGCAGTAAGACGCCATGCAGCCAACGCAACTTGTTGCCGCCGCCGGGCAGATGGTGATAGACACGCAGAAGTAAGGTCGTCAGCCACTCTGGTTTGAGCGCCAATACTGTCCGCACTTCTTCGGGAACCAAACACGCCTGAACCCGCCGTAAAAGCCAATAGCGCCACGGCCCCAAAGCCACACGATAACGCGCAAATAACTCATCCGTTAGTGGCGTATGCGCATAGTCATCAAGCAATTGACGGTGGCGTTGCACTTGATATTCTGCATACGTGGTGGGCAGATCGCTGAGTTGCATCGCCTGCCCAATCGCCAGCACTGCCGCAAAATAATCTAGCCGCTCCGCTTCCGACAATTCTCCGTAGACAACTTTATACGCGCGTTCCCCATAGTCTAAGATAATAAAAAGCACATCGCGATAGGCCCACTGCGGGATCGCATAACCACGGTCGGCTTCAACTTGCCGATGAATCTGATTAATCATCGCCATCGTCTTGATCGCTTGCTCAGGATCGCTATAAAATGCGCGTTGAGCAAAGCGCACGGTCTCAAAGAAACGGCCAACTGGGTCATCTGGTAGCGCACCGGTAAAAAAGAGCCAATCGACGGCTTTAATGGCGGCAAACTCGGCCGCGCCACCGGCGAAAAATAACATAATCGCGTCTGGACTTTGCCAGATGCGCTGCGCAATCGAACAGACAGGTTGTTTAACGAGCGACATCAATCCTCAAGCTTTCTAAATTTTTCGCATAGATCAAACATTCATTTTGATTTCTCCTTGATCATAGCATGGCTTTGCTGAATTATGTGAAGGCTCGCTCGCCATTGGGACCCGTCACGGCGGCGGTTCCGGTTACTTCGGCCGCACCATGGCCAGCGCGTTGTTGAAGGAACGTGGCCCGCGGATCGCGAGCCGATGCGTGGCCCGCTTCGATCATGGCAAATCGCAAACAAAGCGCGCCGGCACAGGTGAACAACGAACTTAGGTGACTGCGCATTCGCCAACGTTTGGGCAAGAAAAATGTAAGCAACCCAAGCAGATTCAGCAGCTTACTCGTCTGCCATAAGCGCCCAGACCGACCTTGACGCAACGGGCGGCCCACCTGTTCAACCACAGCTGCTTCTCGTTCAATGACAAACATCAGGCCGAGTTCCGCTACTTTGCCTACTGCGCCAAAGCGAGCAACGATTTTCTGCTCATGCGCGTTGAGCTTGAACAGATCTAAGAGGGCAGCTGCACTGGCAATGCCCGAACTGGTAAACAAAAAAGGTAAAGAAAAGCGCACTGCCTGCCACAACGGCACCGCCGTATTCGTGATCAGCACTGCTGTATAACCAGTGACAATTGCGGCGGGCAAGCTGCTCGCATAGCCGGCTAGGTTGCCAACTCGGCGCAGAAACCCGCGCTGGCCGGTCAAGAGGGCCGCCGCGCTCGTCAATCCGCCAGCAGCGGTCAGCACCCATGAGCCAATGCTCATCGGCGAGGTGGGGCGGAAAATCCGTAACATGTTGAGAAAGCGCTCGGGACGCCCCAAATCATAGATCAACAAAAACGCACTCATGATCATACCGCCAGCCGCCAACCAATGGCAACGTTTGACGAGATTGTCAACGCGTTTGCCGCCTAATGCCTGCACGGCGGCGCCCAATACGGCCGCCGCCCCCGCCGCGCCACCTACGAAAAAGTAGACGGCAATTGACCAAACCCAGACCGGTTCCTTGAGCACCGCGTGTTCGTAATAGGTCGGGCTAGCCGCCGCTGGATCTTGGCTTGAGGGCACTTGCTGCCACACCGCACGCTGCGTGTGCTTTGGATTAGGTCCCTCGTTTTTTACCCGTTGATGGGAAGCCTCGCCCATCAATGTCCCCAACGTTGGATCGATATAGCGACCATCATGAGGTGGTTCAGCTTGCTTGTTGTCCTGGTTATTCAGCATGATCAAAGCCCATTAGATTTTTGGAAGTGAAGTGTAAATGAAGGCTACCTGTTGACCTTATACCTAATCGGATAGCACTGCGCCCACGGCGACTGCCGCCATCGCCAGACAAGCAACGGCCATCGCCGCCCAGGTATGCAATACTTTCTGGCGCGGCGCTACTGGGTCAGGCGGCAAATTGTAGACTTCCGGTTTATCGACTAAGAGGAAAAAGGCGTTCAGGCCTTGGGTGCCCGGTTGGTTTGCGGCGTCCACCCCATACAGATAAGCTTCATTGACGCCGCGTTCATGCAAAGTGGCGACGCGTTGCTCGGCGCGTTCTTGCAATTCGATCAGATCACCAAAGATAATCGAATCGGTGGGGCAAGCTTTGGCGCAGGCGGGCTCCAAGTCGCCTTGAAGGCGGTCATAACAGAGCGTACACTTCCAGGCCCGCCCATCATCCTCGCGCCGGTCGATCACGCCGAAGGGGCAGGCGACGACGCAATAGCCACAGCCATTACAGATGTCGGGCTGGACGTAGACCGATTCAAACTCGGTGCGAATAATCGATCCAGTCGGGCAGGCGTCCAGGCAGGCGGCGTCTGCACAATGTTTGCAAACATCGGACATGAAAAGCCAGGAGAAGTTGCCTAAGTCGCTCTCATGCCCCGAAAGCGCCACCGGTCGCTCCACAAAGGTCACGTGGCGCCAGGTCGATGCGCCCAGCTGCATGGTGTTATCATAGGACATGCCGCTGAAGAATAGGCCATCATCTGGCAATTGATTCCATTGTTTGCAGGCGACTTCGCACGCTTTGCAGCCAATACAAAGGGTGGTATCGGTAAAAAATCCTTTGGCGCCCATTACTTCTCCTCTGTTTGCTCCGAGAAACCGGCGCGCAGGCCGTGTTCGCCGGTTGATTTTTGCTGTAGGTGTGGCAAATCACGTTCGGGTTGTGGTTGAACATTCGTTGGTTGCACGAATTGACTGCTGGTCACGGCGCGGCGCTGTTGGCTACGGCGTCCTGGCTCAATGTTGCCAGTGAGCACTTTGGATTCCTGAATCGACACGTTCGGATCGGCAACAAAGCTAGTCAAGTCATTCACACTGTCGCCGGTGGAACGGCCGATCGAACCCCAGTGGTAGGGCAGGCCGATTTGATGGATCGTGCGCCGTTTCAGGCGTAGCGGCTGAATGCGCTCGGTCACTAACACGCGCGCCTCGATTGCACTGCGCGCGGTGGTAATCGTCGCCCAGCCGCCGTTAATCAATTTTTTCTCGGCGGCCAATTGTGGCGAAACTTCGCAGAACATCGCCGGTTGCATCTCCGACAGCCAAGTCAGCCAGCGTGACATTCCGCCCGCGGTATGATGTTCGGTCAAACGGAAAGTGGTGAGCACATAGGGGAAACGCGGGTCATTCCACGGTTTATGATACGGATTGTCCTTGCGCTGCCATTCCATGCGCGATGGATTGCACTGCTGGCCGTAAAGCGGGTTTTGCATCACCGATTCTTGCGGTTCGTAGTGCGTGGGCAGGGGACCATCCAGCAACCCGTTCGGCGCATAAAGCCAGCCCTTGCCGTCGCCCTGCATGATAAAAGGATCGATGCCTGAGATGGTGGCGATCCCCTTGGCATCTGCGGGCGGACGATAGGAAGGGGGTCGATCCACGATAAAGTCGGGCACATCGTGGCCTGCCCACTTGCCCTGTGCTTCGTCCCACCAGATATATTTTTTGCGTTCGGACCAGGGTTTGCCGTCCGGATCGGCCGAGGCGCGGTTGTAGAGAATACGCCGATTGGCCGGCCACGCCCAACCCCATTCGGGCGCCACCCAACTCTGTTCCTGGCCCGCTTTGCGGCGCGCCGCCTGGTTGATCCCCTTGGCGTAGCTACCTGAATAGATCCAACAGCCACAGGCCGTTGAGCCATCATCCTTTAACTCGATATAGCCGTTTACTGGCTTGCCGTCAGCCACCGTGTAGCCGTTGATCTCGGCTAATACGGCTTCGGCGTTTGGTTCTTGGCGTGCACCGTGGGTTGGATAGTCCCAGGTCAATGCTTGGATCGCGCGGTCTTTCGGCTCGGATGAATTGGCATACAGTTTCTTCAGCCGCTGGCCTAGATGATAGACAAAGTGGAGATC
>JBBREZ010000136.1:0-14371 GCA_038225095.1 Caldilineales bacterium | reverse complement strand
AAGTCTGGCTTACCAGACCCCGGCGGTGGTGTACAACCACTATTCCGACCGCTAGCCGAGCATTGGCAATTTCTTCACACAAGAATGTTTTGAGTTCTTATTTTTGTCCATTTCTGGTCTTGACATTGGGGTCAATTATAGGATTCACCAGTCTGGTTTGGCTAGCTTGTGCAACTGTAGAGGCGAGATATGTCCCTAGGTTGCACAAGCTAGTCATAACCTGACCTCACTTGTTCGCACACTCGGCTTTTCTACCAACGGAAGTATAGCCCTATGGTTAATGTACTGCCTGCGCAAAAGCCCACATTGGCGAAAGCAAGCGATTTTAGCTGGTTCTGGAACTGGCTGGGTGTAGTTCCTTTCTTCATTTTTGCCATCGCTTTTTTAATTTTGCCTTCCACCTCACTTTTTATTGGTAGTTTTCAAGATGGCAAGGGCGCCTTCACCCTGGCCAATCTTCGTGGCTTGGCCGATCAGAGCATTGTCAATGCCTATTGGCTGAGCATTCGGGTCAGCGCGGTGACGGCGTTGGGTGGTGGCTTGCTTGGTTTTGTCTTGGCCTATGCGATCACGCTGGGCGGGACGCCGCGCTGGGTGCGAGCGATCATTACGACCTTTTCGGGCGTGGCTTCTAATTTCGCCGGTGTGCCGCTGGCCTTTGCTTTTATCGCCACGCTTGGGCGCACCGGTTTTGCTACCGTGCTGCTGCGCGATGTAGCGGGGGTTAACCTCTATAGCAAGGGGTTCAATTTATATAGCTTTTATGGCTTGAGCCTCACCTACCTGTATTTTCAATTTCCGTTGATGGTATTGATCATGGCGCCAGCGCTGGATGGTTTGAAGCGCGAATGGCGCGAAGCGTCTGAAAATTTAGGGGCAAGCTCTGCTCAATACTGGCGGTATGTGGCCCTGCCGATTTTGTTGCCATCGCTGCTGGGCACGATGATCCTCCTGTTTGGCAATGCGTTTGGCGCCTATGCTACTGCCTATGCCCTCACCGGCGGTCGGCTCAACCTGGTGACCATTCTGATTGGCGCTCAGATGCGCGGTGACGTGTTGCATAATCCTGGGTTGGGCTATGCGTTGGCATTGGGCATGGTGGTGATCATGGCGCTTTCGATTGGTCTCTACACCTGGTTGCAGCGCCGTACCGAGCGTTGGCTGAAATAATTGTTAATGGCTAATGGTTAACGGCTAACGAAGGATCGTGTTCGCCCGTCTTTCATTAACAATTCATAATTTGCCATTCACAATTAACCATTATCCGAGGATTGGGATGAAACGAAGTTCCTTATGGGGTTGGCTTTGGATTTTGCTAGGGGTGATTTATTTTCTCCTGCCGCTATATGGTACGCTCGATTTTTCGTTGCGCGCCCAACGGGGCAAGCTTAGTTTTACCGCCTATGCGAATGCGCTAACCGACCCGGAATTTCTGCGCACCTTTGCCTTCTCGTTTCGGATGGCCATCTTCACGATTGTGGTCAGCATCTTGTTGATTGTGCCCACTGCCTATTGGGTGCACTTGCGCATGCGTCGTTTGCGTCCTGTTGTAGAATTTATCACGCTCTTGCCCTTTGTGATTCCTAGTATCATCTTGGTTTTTGGCACGATCAAGCTTTATAGCCGACCAGTCACGCTGTTTGGCTTTACCATTTTGCCAGCGCTGACCAATAGCCGGGTGACGACGGATGTCCTGCTCGTGGCTGGCTACTGTGTGCTGGCTTTGCCTTATATGTATCGCGCCGTGGACACAGGTTTGCGCACGATTGATGTGCGCACCCTCACCGAAGCGGCCCAAAGTCTGGGCGCAGGGTGGGCAACGATCCTTTGGCGGATCATTTTGCCGAATCTACGGACCGCCTTGTTGAGTGGCGCCTTGATCACCTTTGCCACCGTGATCGGCGAACTGACCCTGGCGACCTTTCTGTCGCGACCGGCCTTCGGTCCCTACCTGGCGCTGTTGGGCAATCATAAAACCTATGAACCTTCTGCCCTCGCCATTATCAGCTTTGTCATTACCTGGGCGGCGATGGGCGTTATTCAATATATTTCACGCGGCAACCCCAGCCAGATTGCGGGCGGACGCTGAGAAATGGGTAATGTTTCGGCCTCACCCCCGCGCCCAGGGGGGCTCCCGCTCTCCTGAACGAAAAGGCTGTTTCAGAAGAGGGGAGACCAGCATTTGTTTTGCTCAGGGTCTCCTGAACTCTGTCCTTCGATTCAGGAGACCCTGCTGGAGGGTGAGGCTCATTTAGTTGCCATCTTTTATCGGGTAGGATGCAGAGGTTATGGCCTTTTTAGAACTGACGCACGTCAACAAAACGTTTAATCAAACGACAGCCGTTAATGATTTCAATCTTGCGATTGAGGGCGGCGAATTCGTCTCCTTTTTAGGGCCGAGCGGCTGCGGCAAGACGACTACGCTGCGTATGGTGGCCGGTTTTGAGCAACCAACTAGCGGCAGCATTGTGATGGATGGCGTAGAAATTACACACAAAGCGCCTAACCAACGCAATATTGGCATGGTCTTTCAATCCTACGCGCTTTTTCCCAACATGAAAGTAGCCGATAATATTGGCTTTGGTCTGAAGGTGGCGGGTAAGCCAGCCGCTGAGATCAAAAAACGGGTGGCTGAAATGTTGGCGTTGATTAAACTGGAAACACTGGGCGATCGCTATCCCTTTCAACTTTCGGGCGGCCAGCAACAACGCGTTGCATTGGCGCGCGCGCTCGCCATCCGGCCCCAATTGCTACTTTTGGACGAGCCGCTCTCTGCGCTGGACGCGAAAATTCGCGTTTCGTTGCGCAATGAGATCCGCGCCATCCAACGTCAGCTGGGCATCACCACCATTTATGTGACGCATGATCAGGAAGAGGCCTTGTCACTTTCGGATCGGGTGGTGGTCATGAATCACAGCTTGATCGAACAGGTTGGTACGCCTTTTGAAATTTATAACTTTCCCAAGACGGCGTTTGTGGCTTCCTTTGTCGGCACACTAAATTCGTTGCCGGCGGAAATCGTCGATGCCGCGGCAGGACGGTTGCGGGTGGACGGGCAAGAAATCCGCACGACACAACCGTTAAACTCGGTCAGGAATGGCGATAAGCTTAAGCTGGCGCTGCGCCCTGAATTGCTTCGGTTAAATCAGACAAGCGCCGGCGAAAATCAACTGAGCGGGCGCGTCGAAAATATTTCGTTCCTTGGTGCGATTGTACGCATTCAGGTTCGCCTGCGCGAAACTTTGCTGGCGCTCGATACCTTTAACAATCCACATCTGGCCCTGCCCAACCTGGGCGAGGAAGTCACGGTGAGTTTTTCCCCAGAAGCCTGCCTGGTGCTGCTAGACGATAAACAACTCGCTTTTTAACTGTTCACCCCACCCCAGCCCTCCCCAAACGAGGGAGGGTTAGGGTGGGGTGCCTAAATAATTAATCCGATTTCTAAAAGCGTGCTACCTCTGTAAAGGTCGAATCACTATGCCACGTTATCAACCCGCTGATTCTCTGCAATCACCCCGTTTTACCGGTGTACGCACCTTTGCGCGGCTGCCGCATTTGCAAACAATCGAAGAGGTTGATCTGGCCGTGGTTGGCTTGCCATTTGATACGGGCGCAACCTTCAAAGTGGGCGCTCGCTTTGGCCCAGAATCGGTGCGCAGTGCATCGGCCATGCTGCGCTCGTATAATGTCGAACTGGATGTGAAGCCCTTCGGCATTCTTTCTTGTATCGACTATGGCGATGCGCCCGTGGTGCCGGGTTTTATCGAAGACAGTCACGCTGCCATTACGGCCACGCTAGCGCCGCTGGCCCAGGCTGGGATTGTGACCCTGGGCATCGGCGGTGACCATAGCGTTGCGTTGGCCGAGTTGCGCGCATTAGCCGCCGTGCATGGGCCATTGGCCCTGGTGCAATTCGACTCGCATGGCGACCTCTGGGACAGTTATTACGGCGGGCACAAATATACGCACGGCACCCCTTTCCGGCGCGCGCTCGAAGAAGGTTTGCTGCGCCCGGATCGCTCTGTGCAACTGGGCATGCGCGGTTCGGTCTATGATGCGGACGATTTGCAGATGGCGCGTGATTTTGGCTTTACCGTGCTGACCACCACCGAATTATTAGCGCACACGCCGGCAGAGATCGGGGCGTTGGTGCGCGAACGGGTAGGTGATTCTCTGGCCTTTTTATCATTCGACGTAGACTTTTTTGACCCCGCGTACTGCCCAGGCACGGGCACGCCTGAAGTAGGCGGTCCGACCAGTTTCCAGGGGCTGGCCTACCTGCGCGCCTGCACCGGTATAAATTGGGTGGGCGGCGATGTGGTGGAAGTTTTGCCCGCGCTGGACCATGCCCAAATTACGGCCCACCTGGCGGCCCAAGTTGGTTATGAATTTATGTCGTTGGTGGCGTTGAAGCGACGTTGAAGCGCCTTGGCCCACCGCCCGAATCTGCTGCGCGGGAACCTGATAATATGCACGATTGATACAATTATGTTAGCCTAAGTTACTGGTCAATCAGATCGTTGCGCTATCGTTCATAAGGAGAAAGTCATGGATATCGCGAGTATGCTTACACAACAGTTGGGTGGGAGCGCACTTCAGCAGCTCAGTTCACAATTGGGCGTCGATCCGGCTACCACACAGAGTGCGGTTACGGCGGCGTTGCCTTTGCTGTTAGGCGCCATTGGCAGTCATGCTGCCAACCCCAGTACATCACCAGCCTTGGTGAATGCTTTGCAAAATCATGATGGCAGTGTGTTGCAGGATGTGTCTGGTTATCTGGCGGGTGGCGGTAATACCCAAGATGGTAATGGGATTGTGGGTCATCTATTAGGCAAGCAAAGTGGGGCCGCTGCCAACGCTGTCAGCAATGTCAGCGGTTTAAATGTGAATTCGAGCAGCCAATTGCTTTCCATGTTAGCGCCGCTGGTGATGGGCCTGATTGGGAAGGCGCATAACGAACAGGGCTTGGATGCTAATTCCCTGGCGAGCTTACTGGGTGGCCAACAACAGCAAGCGAACTCAATGCTCGGTGGCACGGCGACCCAGTTACTCGATTCGAACCACGATGGTTCGGTTGTTGATGATGTTATGCAAATAGGGGCTAATTTGCTGGGTGGTTTGTTCGGCAAAAAGTAGGATAATTTGTTGGTTACAAAGCGCCGCGCTGCACGTCTGGCAGCGTGGCGCTTTTAATTTTGCCGCTGTGTGATTTTCCGTTTACCACTAGAAATTTTATACTGGGTTAGCTAACGAGCCAAGTGTCCATGTCGGTAGCCAACCCACTAGCGATAGTTAGCCTAGAAATGCCGCTCAACCTTCAACAGCTCGCTCAAGCGCTTCAGCATTCTCCCATCGGTCATACGATCGATTACCACCTCAGCATTCCCAGCACGATGTTGGTTGCGCAAAAATTAGCCGAGCAATCGAACACATGCTCTGGCACTGTAGTTGTCGCCGAAGAGCAGACGGCAGGCCGTGGCCGCTTACAACGCCGTTGGGAAACACCGTTGGGACAAGCCTTATTGGTCAGTGTCATTTTGAAACCCTCGCACCTTGTCGGACTACAAAGTATGGCCCCCACGCTGCTTTCTGTGGTTGCTGGTGTGGCAACGGCGCGTGCACTGGAAGCATTTGCCCCTGACCTGACTGGTCATGTAGGATTAAAGTGGCCGAATGACGTGATCCTAAGCCGCGACTTGGAAGACCACAGCCTGCAAAAGGCTGGCAAAGTCGCGGGTATTCTGGTCGAGGGCGCGTTTCAGCAAAATAAACTCCTGTATGCCATCCTCGGCATTGGCATCAATGTGAATCAGGAGAATATTGCCTTGCCACCCGCGCAACCGGGCGCGCCGGTTCCCACCAGTTTGCGCCTCTACGCTGGGCAAGAATTTGATCGAACGGCGTTGTTAATTGTCCTCTGCCAGTCATTAAGTGGGCTGTTAAACGCAGATCAGCCTACCGAAGCGCTGATCGCAGAATGGCGCAGTCGCCTATGGACATTGGGTCAATCGGTCACAATCCGCGCCAACGGGGCGGACGGCGAGGTCTTCAGCGGGCGGGCGGTGGACGTAACTATGGAAGGCAGCTTAGTGGTTGAGAATGAAGTTGGTCTGCGCCATGTGTTTACGGCGGGTGACGTTAGTGTGCGCATGGGTTGATCCGTAGGGGCGAGGCAGGCCAGGAAGTTGAGGGGCTAACCACATACAGGTGGCCCTGCCTCGCCCCTACAATGTTGATTAACTACTCTTTTCATTGTTGCTTACGGGTCTTGATTGTATAATACAGGCGATGTACAATCGGTGTAATGTTAACCGCCAGTTCTTATCACTTGATTGATCGCCTGGATTATGAATCGTTATCTGCTCTTTTTAGGTTGTTTTTTAGCTAGCGTCTTTTGGGTCTTCTTGCAGGCATATTCCGGTGTCAGCGGTGCTGCTCGCCATACGCTAGCCGCAGCGCAAGTTTCGCCACTAACCTCCCCGCTAATTGCTCCATTAAGCAACACGGTCAGCAGCACAGTGCAATCCACGGCCATCGTTGCGGCGACTTCGAGCATTGCCATCACGACAGTCAATCATGGTAGCCCGGTCAGTTTGGTGTTGGTCGCCGCCGTGTTCGTTGGCATCGTGGTTGTGATCGGTCTCGTCATTTGGCGGCAAAGATGAGGTCGCCAAGCTTGCCTTCACCGCGGATGCTGGTTGTTGGCGTTGCCTTGTTAGCGTTGTCGCTGCTCATTGGTCTGGCTAGCTTGTTGACCAATCCAACTCGTGTACACGCTGCGGCTTTACCTGCGTCTTTTGCCGACACGCCCGGCGTTGCCATCACCAAAACGGTAGGATTGGACGCTACTGGTTGCGCCACTCAATCATCAATTGTTGTGCCAACGAGTACCACGGTTTATTTCTGCTTGACTGTGATGAACACAGGCAATCTCACCATCACATCTCAGGCGTTAAATGATCCAAGCCTTGGTTTGAATCAAGTGATCACAGAGCCATTGTCGCCAGGTAAAGCGTTGACATTTACCAATGAAAGCCATGCTGCTTTGGGCCAATCTTTGTCTTTTACGAAGGTAGTTACGACCGATCTCACGTCATCAGTCACGCTCACAGCTACTTTCAGTCCCACCTCACAAATCGTGGCAAACTCCACCGCTACGGTGCAACTTGCCCGAGCATCTGCGACTATTAAGAAGACGGTGGGCCCAGTTGGTGGTGTCTGTGCGTCTACAACAACCCAGGTGATGTCGGCAAATGATCCGGCCTACTACTGTTTCACGATTCAAAATACCGGTAATATTACGCTCTCTCACCATATACTTAACGATCCAACGCTTGGGATCAATACTACTTTGGATAATCCGTTAAAGCCTTCAACCTCGCTTACGATAACCAATAAGACGATACCAGCGTTGGCGAGTAATTTCCAAGGCATAGCGGATATCATCAATACAGTTTTTTATACAGGCATAGATGGGCCTAACCTTCTTACTGCGCAAGCACAGGCACAGGCAAAGGTAGAGGTTGCCAAAGCCGCTATTGTCATCAGCACGACGGTGGGCGTGAATTCGCAGACTTGCGGCGCGCATGACACGATTGGTGTATCGCCTGGCGCTACGCTCTATTACTGTATCACCGTCAAAAATACGGGCAATCTTACCCTGACGAATTTTACGGTCAGCGATTCACTGTTAGGTCTCAATCAAAATTTTTCGTATGCTTTAAAACCAGGAGGACAACTTGTTATTAGCGCTAGGAACCCAAACGCGCTGGCTTTCGATCCATCGAAGCTGGTGGTGACGAGCGTCCAGACGCCAATGGCCGATACGTTTACGGTAATGGCTAGGGCAGCCGAGGGCCTGAGCGCTAGTCAATCAGCCAATACGCAGGCGAGTGTTGGCGCGCCTGTGATTGGGTTATTCAAATATCTGGAGAAAGACCCAACTTCCTGTGCACCCACGGCCTCGCTTACAATTGCCGCTGGGCAACCCGTCTATTACTGTCTGCGCGTGGAAAATCGCGGCCAGTTGACCTTGACAAGCCATCGAATTACCGAACCGGCGACCAATATAAATAGCCAATTCACGTATACATTGGCGCCTGATGCTGTTTTGACGATCACGAATAGCCTATTGACTTCTGCCTTGAATGCGTCAGCTGTGCTCGGCCCATTCACTTTTAGCACCAACGTCGTCAATACATTGACCTTTTCAACCAATACCGCCGAAGGTATTGGGACGACCGCCAGCGCCAGCGCGGCGGTCAACGTGCCAACGGCGCTCCAGTCACCGACGTTGACGCCCACGCCGAGCATCACGCCTATCCCTAGCCCGACGGATACGCCCACAACGGTGCCATCACCAACCTGGACGCCAACGACCCCACCCACGCTGTCGCCTACGATGACGCCAGCACCCATTGTCGTCTCTTTGCTGCCGGTGCCCACATCGACGCGCAATTTTCTGCTCACCGGGGTGACGACGCCGGTTGGCGCAGCGCAGACGCAGGGTCAGTCACCTTTGGCGACACCGTTCAACCCGAATCCGTCACCGCCTGTTTCGCCCCTGCCCACGCCGATCATTGATAATGCGGCGGTGGCCGCAACCCAAGCTGCCCAAGCCGCAGCGGCCACCGCTACGGGGCTAGCCCTGCTCACGCCGCCCACACCTTTTCCTGCAGCGACGCCAACCATGACGCCTACCCTCACCGCAACGGTAACGCTCACACCTACGCGGCCAGCCGTTGCCGCCGTGCGACCGATTGAGTATCCGACACCGACGCCTGCGCCTGATTTTCTTGTGTTATTCGCCAAAATTGTCGATGCTTCGATTGCGGCCGCCGGTTGGATTTGGTTTGTGTGTGGCTCGTTGATCTTTTTTGTCACGGCCGGGGTGCTGGCTGGTTTGGGGTTTCGCCGTCAGCACCGCCCACGCTATGCCCTGGTCGATCGCGATGATGACTTTGATGATCCCTATCAGACGGTTGCCGCACCTGCGCCCGTGCCATCCACCCGTCCTGCCCGTAACCCCGCCGATGATGATTACTGGCCGGCTTCTTTGCCATAAGTATGAATGATAAACGCTCGCGTATCTATCTGATTTTGTTGGTGTTGGTAGCCTTTGCCTGGCGCGTGCAAGGGCTAACGAACCAAAGCCTCTGGCGCGACGAGGTTGATGCCGTCTATTTTGCCCTGCGTAATCTGCGCGAAACGCTCGCCATGTTTGTGCATGTGGCCGATAATGGTGCACTCTATTTTTTGATGTTACGCATCTGGTTCTATGGCGTGGGCGCCTCCGAGTTTGCGCTCCGCTATCCTTCGGCGCTGGCCGGTACCCTCTGTGTCCCCCTGCTCTGGCAAGTGGCGCGCCGCTTGGTACAAGTGGGGAATGCGGAATGCGGAATGCGGAATGCGGCTGACCAGAGTGTGAGCGCCGATTTGCTAACAGATAATGCACCAAGACTCCGCTCTCCGCATTCTCCACTCGGCATTCTGCTCTCCACCCCTTTTCTCGCCGCCACTTTCCTGGCCTTAAACCCCTACCAGCTTTGGTATGCGCAAGAGGGCAAGATGTACGCCGTGATCACCTGTTTGACGTTGCTGTCCACTTGGTTCTGGCTTACAGGCATCGAGCGGGGCGGGTGGCGACGCTGGCTGGGCTATCTGATCACGGTGAGCATTGCCATGTATACGCATTTGCTCATGGTGCTGCTGATTCCGTTGCATCTGCTTTGGTTCTTGCTGGCCTGGCCCCAAAGTCACCGTCATTGGCGTGGCTATGGCTTAGCGCTCGCTGGGTTAACTTTGCCCTATCTGCCCATGGTTTGGTGGCAATGGGCCATGCTCACGACCAGCGAGCATCGGACCGGCTTTACGTTTGTCCCCTTGCGCGACACGCTGCATAGCTTAATTTTAAGCCACAGCCGCGGCTTTTTACCTTCCGATGATCTGCTACCGCTGACGCCGATCTTTTTTCTAGCCCTGGCCGCGTTGGTTTTGGGCCTGCATGAAATGGGCGAGCCATCCGCTGACAAAGGGACCACGTTATCAGCGTGGCGGCGCTTCTTGTTAATGCTCAGTTGGCTGATCGTGCCGGTGCTGTCGATCTATGCGCTAAGTTTGCGCCAGGCGATTTTTACAGAACGCTATGTGATCTGGATTGCCCCGGCTATTATGCTCGTGCTGGCGTTGGGCGTCCAGGTGGTGATCCACAATGCCGGCCGGCTGTCGCGCTGGCTGGCCGGCGTGCTCGTTATCTATCTGTTGGGCTTCTGGATTTATGTCGGTTGGCAACAGAAAACCATGCCGATGAAGTACGATCTGCGCGATGTCGTGACCTACATCGCGCAACGCCGCCAGCCCCATACGCTGCTCATTTTGCAGATTCCACACATGCAATACAGTTATCGCTACTATAGCGGTGATTTTAGCGCCCATTATTTAGATGGCAGCGATGCGCGCTTGGGGGATTGGGTGGGCGGTCTTTGGACCAACGACGGCAAATCGGTTGCGGATGTCGATCAGCAGATGAAAGAGCTAACCACTGGCGTGACCGAGCTTTGGGTGTTACGGAGCGAGGTGGAAATGTGGGATTCACGCCACCTGATGGATGCATGGCTGGACCAACACGGCACCGTGGCTGATCAGGCCGAATTTCTTGGTGCGCAGGCGAAACATTATCGGCTGCGCTAGCAAGTAGCAGGTAACAAGTAGCAGATAGTACAACCCGAATGATACATGCTACCTATTACTTGCTACCATCGTATTAAACCGTGATCAACTTCAAGCAAACCGGCGTCGGTGCTTGCACGACGTTCCCTGTTAGCGTTAATTGACCCGTTTGTTGGTCAATATGGAACGTGACCACTGTGTCCGAGTTCTGATTGGCGGCTAACAAGAAGTTTCCGGTCGGGTCAATCGCAAAGTTACGCGGCGTTTTGCCCTGGGTTGACGCATGGCCCGCTGCCGTCAATTGGCCGGTGCTTTCGTCGATCGTGAAGATCGCAATGCTGTCGTGCCCGCGATTGGAACCGTACAAGAACTTGCCCGATGGATGCACATGCAAGTCTGCCGTGTGGCTAGTGCCGGTGAAGTCTGCCGGCAACGTCGGAATAGTCTGGATCTCCGTCAACACACCCCGATCTTCATCATAGGTGAAGGCTGTCACCGTGGAGCCAATTTCGTTGATCACGTAGGCATATTGGCGCGATGGATGAAAATCGAAATGGCGTGGCCCTGCGCCTGCCGCCACCTGGACAAAGGGCGGTTCGTTCGGCAGCAATTTACCATTGGGCAGGTCAAGCTGATAGATCATCACCTTGTCCATCCCCAAATCCGGCGTAAAGGCATAGCGATTGGCCGGGTCGATCACGATCGAATGTGCGTGTGGGCCTTGCTGCCGTTCGGGGTTGACGCTAGAACCCTCGTGTTGGACAAAATCGCTCATCGCGCCCAACTGACCATCTTCCAAGATCGGATAGATGGCAACACTGCCGCTCGTATAGTTGGCGATTAGTAGATATTGCCCCGTTTTATCCACACTCAAGTAACACGGGTCTGTGCCGCGTGTTGATTGCTCATTTAAAAATGTTAACGCGCCGGTCTTGCCGTCAATCGCATAGGCGCTTACGCCACCGCCGGGCTGACCATTGGCTTCCAGCACTTCGCTTACGGCATAGAGATAACGTTGTTGTGGGTCAATCGTCAAAAAAGAAGGGTTGACAATGCCCGTCGCCTTGCTAACCGGTGTCAAACTCCCGCTCGTTGCGTCAAATTGGTAGACATAGATGCCTTCCGCCTCGCCCGCCACGTGCGCTAGCTTGCCAGTGTAGGTGCCGATATAGACCAGGGTCTTGGTTGAATTCTCTTGGGTCATGGTTCATTTTCTCCGTGTTTGAGTTCGTTCGTTATTTAAGTTGTGGGAGATGTTCGGGTAGTAGCAACACTTTGATTGAACGCGCCTGTCTAGGAATACGTGAAATGAAGCCACGTTGCTCCAAAGTCAGGATCATCTGGTGAATGGCCGGTGGCGTCGTTTGAAAATAGCGCTGCATATCAGCTTCTGCCGGTGGCTGTCGATTAATTTTTGTGTAGTAATAGATGAAAGCGAGGTATTGCCCCTGCTTTTCTGTGTATGCAGCCATAAGTAGTCTACTGATCCACAATCGACCCATCCAGATGTAACCGCGTCTTCACCGTACGCGGCTTATACGGCCACTTTTCTTGCGCATGCTCGGCCAACTCCACGCCAATCCCCGGTGCATCGGGGATAATGATAAAGCCATTTTCGCATTTGAGCGCGCTTTTGACAATCTCACTCTTAGGCGGTTCATTTTCGCCCAGCGGATATTCTTGGAGCGCGAAATTTGGGATACAGGCCGCCAGTTGAATACAGGCCGCCGTGCTCACCGGGCTGAGCGGGTTGTGCGGCACCACGCCCACATTGTGGGCCTCGGCCAACGCGGCAATCTTTTTGCAATGGGTCAAGCCGCCAGCCAGACAGACATCCGGGCGGATATATTGCACCGCGCCGCGCTTGAGCAGCATTTCAAATTCATAAATTGTGTGCAGGCGTTCGCCGGTGGCAATCGGAATATTGATATGTTGCGCCACCAGCGCCATCGAATCAAAATGGTCGGGCAAGATCGGGTCTTCGTAGAAAAAAGGATGATACTGTTCAATGCCGCGCCCGAGGACAATCGCTTCGGCTGGGGTCAGGCGGCGATGAATTTCGATGCACAAGTCCACTTCATTGCCCACGGCTTCGCGATAACGGCGCACCGTGTCAATCGCGTCTTCCATCTTGTCCACATGCGTTTTGAAATAAGGCTGGCTGGGGTCTTCATCCAGAAAAGGGGTCAGATGGCCGACAGCGGTAAAGCCTTTGGCCTTGGCGTCGATACAACCCTGGATCAATTCCTCTTTGGTCTCGCCAAAGACGTGATAATAGACGCGGGCTTTGTCACGCGTCTTGCCGCCCATCAACTGATAGCAGGGCACGCCGAAGTGCTTGCCCATAATATCCCACAGCGCAATATCAATTGCGCTTAGTGCACCCATGATTGCGGCACCGCGAAAGGCGCTCCAACGATAGAGATATTGCCAGTGATGCTCCATGCGCAGCGGGTCCTCGCCGATCAGGTAGCGCTTGAAAGTCTCCACCGCGCCCGCGGATGCTTCCAAATAGCCCCACGCGCCCGATTCGCCTAATCCTGTGATACCAGCGTCGGTATAAACTTGCACGAAGAGATAGCGGTCGATCAAAAGGGTTTTGATGTCGGTAATTTTCATGCTTTACTCCTCTCTGCGTAAAATCATAGATTGAAAATGACCCATCGTGCCGTCGTCCAGTAAAATCTGTTTGAAGTAGACTAATTCAAACACAGTTGTCACAATTTCTTTAATCTGCTCATCCAGATAGCGGGCGAAGAAGCGTTTTGGCTCGTAATGATCGCTTTCCCAAACGCCTTCTTCATCAACGCCGCCGTATTGGCCCAAGAAGAAAAGCCCACTTGGCCGCAGCAACGTATGAATGTTTTGGAGAATGTCTGGGAAATCCTGCTTTGGTACATGCAGCAGGCAGTTGCGCGCATAGACGGCGTCAAAGCTTTGCGGTGCAAAGTCGAGACTGGCAAAGTCCATCACCTGCGCGTTCAGCCCTTGGCTTTGACAGTACTTAACCATCTCCGGCGAGAGATCGGTGCAGGTGACGGTGAAGCCATTCGCTTGAAAAAATAGACTGTCTTGCCCTGATCCCGCGCCGATTTCAAGCAAAGTCTGTTTGCCCTCTTGCTGTAACAGTTGCATAAAGTGGGCGCGCGCTTCGAGCTTCCACAACGCTATATGCTTATCGGCGCGTTCGTCTACTTTGCGGTCATAGACGGTGCGTAAACTTTGAATGACCTCTTGATATATGGTTTGCTCCTGCTTCACTTTATTTCTCCCATTTTCCCTATTGACAGAGTAAAGTGCTGATACACAGCAACAAGCTCAATTCGTAAAACTATCTAACAAAGGGAAAGTAAACTTGCGATTAATGATGATCTGATTGGACCAATTTACGATTTCCTCGTTTACAAAACTGAGAATAAACTCTGAAATATGCATGCCTTGGAAATTTTGAAGCCCTGGGGTCTCAATAGCGTCACCGGGGAAATGAATCTGGTTGCGCAGATTGCGATAATCCTTTATGATCGCCATAGTTTCGACCGGTAGTCCTATGGCCTTGGTGTATGCATCTTTATCAGTCAATAGTGAAAATGAAATCGATGTGAGCTTTATACCTGGAAGATAATTCTCACTGCCATTGAATCGAAAACCATCTATATTAAACAGTTCAGTCTTTTTGATGGGTCTTTTCTTTTGCTCTTTGGCG
>JBBREZ010000135.1:0-14398 GCA_038225095.1 Caldilineales bacterium | reverse complement strand
TTCGACCATAGATGGTGAGTCAGAAATAAAAAATCCCCGTCAGGGGTCTGAAACAATTGTGGACCAAAGCTGTAGGTTTGGACTTGTTGTGTCAGAAATAAAAAATCCCCGTCAGGGGTCTGAAACATAATACCGCAATTGGAGCCGGCATTACCTTGAGAAGTCAGAAATAAAAAATCCCCGTCAGGGGTCTGAAACTGAACACTTTGTTCAGCCATTCCGCCTCACTAATCACATGTCAGAAATAAAAAATCCCCGTCAGGGGTCTGAAACTTATGAACTCTCAGATAATGGAGAATCCCAGATGGGAAGTCAGAAATAAAAAATCCCCGTCAGGGGTCTGAAACGAAGGGCAAAGGGAGTCATGTAGAGTCTAATCGACGTGTCAGAAATAAAAAATCCCCGTCAGGGGTCTGAAACCATGGTAAGCTTTTTTAGATTTAATTACCGCCCTAGGTCATAAATAAATCCCCCTGCTTTTACCCTCCGTCAGCTCCACCTGGCACCACTGGCTGCGTAACGTGCTGGAGCAAATAATCCTCGGCTCAGTGGTATCCTCTTTACAGCAATCTGGCTCTAATTGGGAGATAATGGCGCATATCAACCGATTCTCCAAGGAGCAAAAATTACTTTGAACCAAACATCTACTGGATTTACTTCCAGCGCGCGCTGGACCCAACTAGGCGCGTGGTGGCGCGAACGCAGCGCCAAGCTTACGGATGCGGCGGTGAATATCCAACGGGCCTTTGTGCTGGTTTGGGCCGCCCATCCCCCTTCGTCGCTGGCGATGGCCGTATGTAGCTTGATCGGCGCTTTCTTACCCGTCAGCCAGGCTTGGGTGGGCAAACTGATTGTGGATCAGGTGGTCGCCGCGATCACTCAACAGGCCCTCGTCCAAAACAGCTTGAAAGCTGTCTTGCCCCTGTTGGCGTTGGAATTTGGCTTATTCGTCCTCAAGGATGCGAATACGCAGGCGCGCAGCTTTGCCGAACACATCCTGCATGCCAAGATCAATCTCAACCTGAACCAGGTGCTGATCCGCAAGGCGCTCGAACTGGACTTATCGCACTTTGAGAATGCCGAATATTACGACAAGTTGGAAAACGCCCGGCGCGAGGCCGACTGGCGCAGTTTGCAAATTGTCGATGGCGGCTTCTATCTGGTGCAGAACAGTTTGACGATTTTTTCCTATGGCGCGCTGTTATTCCGGTTTAGCCCGTGGTTAGCCTTGATTTTGTTTGTGGCCACCATTCCTGCCTTCATCGTGCAAACCCGCTATTCTGAACTGAATTTTCGGGTGCTCTCTTGGCGGGCACCCGAAGCGCGGCGGCTCAATTATCTGGAATATCTGCTGACGAATGACCACGCCGTCAAAGAAATCAAGCTCTTTGGCCTGGGTGAATCGCTGTTAGGGCGTTACACTATGCTATTTTCTGAATTCTTGCACGAGGATGAGATTATCGCCCGCAAGCGCAGCCTGGCTTCGCTTGGTTGGGGCATGTTGACCAACTTGTCCTATTACGGCGCGTATGCCTGGATTGTCTGGCGCGCCGTCAGCCGCCTGATCACGCTAGGGGATATGACTTTGTATCTGAGCATTTTTCGGGGCAGCCAGGGCATGTTTGAAGCGATCCTGACGGGCTTGAGCACGCTCTACGAGAACGGGCTGTTTATGAGCAATTTGTTCGCCTTCTTAGAATTACAACCGCAGATGGCGCGCGCTGCTCAGCCGCAACCAGTGCCAGCTACGATTCGTCAGGGCATCGAGTTTAAGCATGTCTCGTTCAAATACGCTGGGCACGATGACTGGGCGTTGCAGGATGTCAATTTGACGATCCGACCGGGCGAAAAGATTGCGTTGGTTGGGCAAAATGGCGCGGGCAAGACCACCATTATCAAGTTGTTGACCCGTCTGTATGACCCGACCGAAGGCCAAATTTTGTTGGATGGCGTTGACTTGCGTGACTATGACCTGGACGGTTTGCGCGCTCAAATCGGTGTGATCTTTCAAGATTTTGTGCGCTATCAGCTCAGCGCTGGCGAAAACATTGGCTTCGGCCAGATCGAGGCGCTGGCCGAACAGGCGCGCATTGTGGGCGCCGCGCAGAAAAGTGGCGCCGACCCGGTGATCAAGGCCTTGCCCGATGGCTATGCGACTACGCTAGGTCGCTCGTTCGCCAAAGGGCGCGATCTATCGGGTGGTGAATGGCAGAAGATTGCCCTGGCGCGCGCGTTTATGCGCGATTGTGCCCTGCTGGTGCTGGATGAGCCAACCGCGGCGCTGGACGCTGAGAATGAACTGCGGGTTTTCCAGCAATTTAAGGCGCTCGTGGCCGATAAAATGGCCGTATTGATCAGTCACCGTTTCTCCACCGTACGCATGGCCGACCGCATCTTTGTGATCGAGCACGGCCATATCAGTGAAGAAGGCTCGCACGCCGAGCTATTGGCGCAGGGCGGGACGTATGCGCGGCTCTTTACCTTGCAGGCGGAATCTTATCGGTAGTTAGGCTCGGTTGGCATTGCAAGGTCTGCCAGGGGATAACCATAGGGGCGAGGTATGACCAGCAGTTCAAGGGGCTCCCCAAATTAACCTGGTCATGCCTCGCCCCTACAACGATTATCTCTGCGTGCTCCGTGTTACAGTTTTCCTTCACGATTGCTTATCCTCATTCTTAGCCGCGGTTAACTTTCTGTTAAACCATGCTAAGTGAAACAATTCACATTCGCCGCTCTCCATTATTGTAAAATTGCTTATTTAATCCCTTGAACTAGACTAGTGGTTGTGTTACTCTGCTAGTCTAGAATTTACACGTGCTATGTTTGTAGCGCGTAAGTTATTTCTGGATGAGTTGAACAGCACTGACGCTGACGACCTGCTGGGATAGAAGCCCAGAATGTGTGATGACCATGACTGACCAAATCACGCAAATGGCCGGCAAGCTCACTATTCTAACCGCGGAGTAAGTAGAATTCTATGCGTAAATATACGGCTCTATTGTTAACCCTCTTCCTGGTTTTCTCCCCATCTGCTCGTGTTTTTGCCCTAGCCGCTTCACCAGCCCAAAGTGCGGAAATGGTTCGCACGGCGTTGTTGCAGGCGCAAATTGCGCTGGCCGATGATCCAAGCGCCGCCCAAAAGCAACTTGACTTAGCTAAGTCCACTTACGTGGCTGACCTGATGGCCCCGGTACGTGCGGCCAATGCGCAAGCCGATGCGCGGGTAATGGCTGGACTTGTAGATGCGCAACAGGCGTTGACACATCAAGATGCACTTGCCTTTGCGGCAGCGCGGGCGCAGATCTGGACGGCCATTCTATTTGGCAGTTACACAGCGGTGGACAACGCAGTTCAGCACAGTGATGCGCCCACTGCGCAAGCATGGCTCTTGCTGCGTGAGTTTCGTACGGCAACACGTTTCTCGCGGCCGGGCGTCGATGCGACCCTGGCGGTGGCGCGCTTGATGACCAAAGCCAGTGTGCCGGCGGATGTATTGTTGGCGGTGCGTGCGGATCTGCTAGATACGTATCAGGCCCGCTTGAATGAAGTATTGGGCGATCTAGTCAATGCGAATGACAAGCAATATGCCATGCGCCGCGCCGAGCACGCTGCGTTGGCCGAAGGTTACTTTGCGCTTTTGGCATCGGCCTATGGTGCGCAACGTGGGGCTGCGGCCCAGCAAACGGCGCAACAAGCCTTTACGCAGTTGCGCATGGCGGCCTTGCATAGCCAAGATATCACCCAAGCCTTGGCCACCGTGCAGACGAATTTGCATAATTTTCGCGCCGCCCCCCTAAGCGATGCGGAAAAGGTGCGGCGCGCCGGCCAATTGTTGCGTTATCTTTCCCTAGTGCCAGTTGAGTATGGGCGGGGCGTGGTTGATGGGCATGTCAACCGCACCCTGGAAATTCAGGAAGCGATCACCTTCCGGGATGGCGCTGCGGCGGCTTTCGCTGACTTGCAAAATTTGCTTGATGATCGTGATGGGCAACGGACGGCGGCTGTCGAAAAATCGTTGGCGACGCTCGAAACCCAACTCCTCGCTACGCTAGCGCAAACGCAGATCGCGCCGCCAGCCGCGATCCAAACGCAAGCCGATCAGATCGTGACCAATTTGAAAACGATCATGCCAACTGAATGGCAGACGACGAATGCATCTGGGGATTTTGACGTGATCAATTCGATGCTCGACCAGATGGAAAAGGCGACGCTGGCGGGGCAATACGACCTGGCCGAGTCGGCGCGTTTGGAAGCGTATGCCCTGTTGGAAGTGGGCCCGGAAGCGCGCCTGATGGTCTTTGCGCCGCAACTGAAAATCCGATTGGAAGACTTGTTCTGGAACGGTACAGGCGATCCAAAAGGGTTGGCTTATCTGATCGGTCAGCATGCACCAGCGCAGGAAATTAAAACCAGCCGGGCTGCCTTGAAGACAGCTTTATCCGAAGCGCAAACCCTGCTCAGTGGCAGCAGCGCACCGACGGCCGTTGCGACTAATGCCGGTGTGATCGTCTTTCGCGAGGGCTTAGAAGCTGTGTTGATTTTGGCTTCGTTGCTGAGCAGCTTCAAACGGGCCGAAGAACAAAAATATCGTCGTCCATTATGGATGGGTGGCTTGCTGGCGCTCTTCGCCACCGTTTTGACCTGGGTGGCCGCCCACGGCGTGCTGATGTCATTGGCGCGCTATGGCGAGCGGCTGGAAGCGATTGTTTCGCTGATTGCGATTGGCGTGCTCCTGCTGATCACCAATTGGTTCTTTCACAAAGTCTACTGGACTGGCTGGATTGCTAATTTCCATGCCAAGAAGAAGCGCTTGATCAGTGGCGAAGCTGGACTTTTGTTAGGGCTCATCATGCTGGGCTTTACCAGCGTTTACCGAGAAGGCTTCGAGACGGTGCTTTTCTTACAGGCGTTGGTCTTAGAAAGCGGCACGGGGGTTGTGTTGACCGGCGTGGCGATCGCGCTGGCCGTAGTTGCGCTGATCGGCGTGATTACCTTCAAATTGCAGTCGAATTTGCCTTACAAGAAAATGCTGATTTACACTGGCGTCATGATTGGCGCTGTGTTGCTGGTGATGGTGGGCAATACGGTGCATGTGTTGCAAGTCGTTGGTTGGCTGCCCATTCACGTCATCCCCGGTGTCACCGTGCCCACTTGGATGAGCACCTGGTTTGGTCTTTTCGCCACTTGGGAAGGTATTGGCTTGCAAATTGCGTCCGCAACCTTTGTGATCGGCAGCTACTACTGGGCCGAACACTTGACCCATCGGTCGCGCCCGCAAAGTAGTCAAGCGAACCGGCGAACTACCAAAGCGGTTCAACCAGTTCATACCCATTGATTGAGCATAGCACGACCACTGAAAATTTTATAAGACAGCCGTAGATGCGTGTCTATGGCTGTTTTTTGTTGATACCAAAGGCCTTAGGCCAATCCAGAAAAATAAATAACGATATGGGGATCGAGACCTGACAGGTGGGGTCTTTTCCACCTGTCAGGTCCGTTGATAAGCTCAGCCCGTATACTTATTTATTTGGAATGGCCTTACCCCACCCCAGCCCTCCCCTAGGAAGGGAGGGAGCCGTTGCAGGGCTAGGCGAAGCGGCCATATACTCCCCTTCTGAAGGGAGGTATGGCCGCTTCGCCTAGCCCTGCCTTCGCCCCTACGGCTACTGACTTGAAATGTCTACCGACCTCGAGTGGCAAATTGTCGACCAAAGCGTTGGCAAAAAATGCGTTCTATCATCTATAATAAATATCGCGCGCCCAGTATTACTCGCCCAAATCCTTAGCAAAGTGATAACAACCAAGCATGACGAAACCAAATTTTCACCTTGCCCAAATCAATATTGCCCAGATGTTGGCGCCCTTGAATGATCCTAGCATGGCCGAATTTATGGCGAATCTAGAGCGGATCAACGCCCTGGCGGATGTTGCTCCTGGCTTTGTCTGGCGGCTACAGTCAAATGATGGCAACGCGACGAGTTTGCGTCCCTACGATGAAACGATTATTGTCAATATGTCGGTTTGGGAAGATCCAGACGCGTTGCGCGACTATGCGTTTCGCGGTGAACATGTGGCGATTATGCGTAAACGTAAGCAGTGGTTTGCAAAATTCGATGGTGCTTACACGGCCTTATGGTGGATTCCAGCCGGGCATATGCCAAGTGTGGAAGACGCTAAAGTGCGGCTTGAGCATCTGCGCACACATGGTAAAAGCTCCTATGCCTTCTCCTTCAAAAAGCTCTTTCCTATGCCGCAAAGTGAATAATGTATAGCGGTTTTGCGAAATGCCAGTCGCGAATTGAAAATCCATCTCATGCCAGAAAAGGAATTCCATGCTTGAGCGAACCACAGGTTGACAAACGTAATGTGTTCGATGAAGAGGTTTTTACTTACCAGACGAATAAAGATGGCAAGATTTTTATCTTCTGGCGTGATAAACAGGTGATGATCCTCAAAGACAAGTCTGCCCAGAAATTTTTAACTAAGATCGCTGGGTTAGATGAGCGCCAGACGCAATTGGTGATGGCGAAGCTGACCGGCAATTTCAAACATGGGAATGAGCGTTAAACGGAGACAACATGTTACAGGGCGAAAAAGTGCTTTTGCGCGCGATCAACCGCGACGACTTGGAACGATTATGCCAGTTCAATAATGATGTCGAAGTTGAGTTATTAGGCGGCGGCGATCCACCGATGCCACAAACGTTGGCACGCCTGCAAGCCGAATTTGACACCCGCGCTGGTCAGGGTGGTCGCGATGACGCTGGTTTTGCGATTGAGGCTGACGGTAAGTTCATCGGCCAGTGCGCTTTATTTCACTTTGAGCACACGGCGCGCACGTGCATGCTGGGCATTACAATTGGCGATCAAGCCTACTGGGGCCGCGGTTATGGACGGGATGCCGTCCGCGTTTTGCTGGATTATGCGTTTCGGTTGCGTAATATGCATCGTGTCTATTTGACCGTGAATAGCACCAATCAACGGGGGACTCGGGCGTATCAGGCGTGTGGTTTTGTCGAAGAAGGCCGGCTGCGCGCCCATGTGTGGAGCGATGGAGCCTATATCGATTTAGTCTATATGGGCATTTTACGTGACGAATGGCAGGCACAAACCGTCATCGCCTAAAATGCGTCAATTTTTGGAAGATAGCCACTTCTATGGCTTGGCGGCATAGATTAGATTGACGCTATGCAAAACTTCTCAGCGGCTGGCATCCCGCAATTAGGTCTAGTGTGTATCACGTCGTCGGATGCCGTGCGCTATCGCACCACCACGCGCAAACATCTGCTCCTGCTGCCTGAGCCCCAACAAGCAGAGAAATTGCTCCAGCTTTACCAACAAAATATTGCCGTGTTGAATCGAGCGCTCGACTTTTGTAGCGCGCAGGGGATTCGCCTGTACCGCATCTCCTCTGATATTTTTCCTTTTGCCGACACTGAGCAAGGAAAAACGGTGCTAGAGACCTTGCAAGCTGAAGTGGGGGAAACCGGCGATCGGGCCACTGCGCTGGGTATTCGCTTGATCATCCACCCGGATCAATTCGTGGTGCTCAGTTCGGATTCGCCGCAGGTCGTGGCTAACAGCCTGAAAATTCTGGAGATGCATGGTCGCACCATGGACATGCTGCGGCAACCCCGTTCCACGTGGGCGCCGCTTGAAATTCATGGTGGCAAAGGCAACCGCGCCCAGCAGTTGATCCCGGTGATCCAGCAATTGCCAGATGCGATTCGTACGCGCTTGGCGCTCGAAAATGATGAATATGCCTATAGCGCCGCGGAAATCCTAGAAGTCTGCCGAGCCGCGGATGTGCCGATGGTTTTTGATGCGCACCATCACATCATCCATGACCAATTGACCAGCTACACGGACTCGAGTATTGCCGAGATGATCAGCGCTGCGCGCGAAACCTGGCCTGTACCCGAATGGCAACTCGTGCATATTTCTAATGGCCGCGAAGGCTTCGCGGATCGCCGTCACCACGACTTGATCACAGACATGCCGCCGGCTTATCGTCTGGCGCCCTGGATCGAAGTCGAGGCCAAGCAGAAGGAAGTCGCGATTGAAAAGCTGCGCGCTGAATGGCTGGCGTCTTTTTTGCAGGGATGAATCCCGCGCCTGACCGTAGGAAGTCGCCGCAGCGACTTCCTACGGTCAGCGGCCAAATTCCATTTGTGCCAAAAATTTGGATACGTCCTTACTTCCTATCACACCCATCTGATCAGCGAACCACAGCGCTGTTCGTCGCTTCCAGATGGCCGCCAGCCTCCGCACGGTCTAACACAGCGAGGATCGTTTCCACCAGGGTACGCGCCGACGTTTCACTCAGTTCGACGGCCACCCTTGCGCCTGGACCCTGTGCCTCATTCACGAAATCGATGTTCAGGGCATGCTCCAATGGCGCATCGAACGGATGATCATACGACACGTTCGCTTGGCGCACCGGGAACCAACCGCTCGTCCCTTTGCCGCTGCCCTCTATGGCCACCTGTTTAACGATCATGGTGCACATTGTTAGCTCCTACTAGTTCACTCATTCAACCAATGTGATTAAGGTAAACGAGATTGGAGGTTAGAGATTAAGGACTAGCAATCTCCAATCTCCAATCTCTGTATCCACTACCCAAGATATTTTTCCAGGAAGGCGAACACTTTCTTCCACCCATCCACCGCCTGCTCTTGCCGATAATTGGGCCGGTCATAGTAGAAGAAACCGTGGCCGGCTTTCGGATACATGTGGAACTCATAATTTTTACTGTGCTGCTTGAGGGCCGCTTCCTGTTGCGCCACCTGTTCTGGGGTCGGGCTACGGTCTTCCTCGCCAAAGATACCCAGGATTGGGCAAGCCAGATCTTGGATGTAATCAAGCGGGGCGACGGGTTGCTTGGGCGTGAGTTCTCCCTGTGCCATAACAACACGGCCACCCCAGCAATCTACCAGCGCGTCAAAGCCTGGGGCCCGACACGCCGCCAGGAAAGCATGACGGCCACCCGAACAGGTGCCGAAAATGCCTACTTTGCCATTGCTGTAAGCCTGTGAACGCAAATATTGCCTGGCCCCGGCGAGATCGCCAACGGCTTGATCGTCTGCTATGCCGCCGCCTGCCCGCGCCTTGGCCGCCACATCTTCTGGCGTGCCGTGGCCTTCACGCGCATAGAGATTGGGCGAAATCGTCGCATAGCCATGATGGGCAAATTTGCGTGTGGCTTCTCGATACCATTCATCCCAGCCTGGCGCATGGTGGACCAAAACCATGCTTGGGAAAGGCCCAGGGCCCAGTGGTCGCGCAAAATAAGCATTGATCACATCACCCTGATGGCCATGCATCGTGACAGTTTCGGCTAGCATGCCTTCATACATATTCGTTTGATACATCATTCTCTCCTGTTTGCGCTAATAGGCTGTTGCACCAGTTGGCAATTACAGCGCCCGCATACGATTGTGCTTGGCGTTGTGCTCGACTTCCGCCAGGCCAAGGGCCTCCATCAACGGCGGCACGTACATGCCAAAGCGGCCGCGCAAACCCTTCTTCAGCCCATACCAACCACCCACCGGGTTGTCCGCCGAACGACCCCACGCTTCTACGGTTCCTTCGGCGGCTGGCTTCTGCTCATCCGCACTGCCGAGCGGCATCCAGTCGCCATGCGTCTTGAGCATGGCATGTAAGTCCTCCAGGCAGCGGAGCTGATAGCGCAGTTCGGTCTTGCCGACCTGGCAGACGAGTGCGGGCGGGTCCAACGTTTCGTCGCGGTACATCTGGAACTCCGACGATCCGCTTGGCGTTTTCAGCAGCCAGGGTTGTTCCCGTGTACCCAGACTTTGGGCATTATCCTTTGTCATGTTTCTCTCCTTAGTTAATTTTATCCTCTAATGATCTTAGCGACTCCATGCTTTAAAGCCGAGCTTTGCATACAAGTGCTTTGCATTCGTGTTGGCGTTGAGGACGCGTAACGCCAGCGTCGCCTTCTGTTCGCGTAGGCAAGCTTCGGCTGCCAGTGCCAACAACCAGGTTGCAATGCCTTTACGCCGAAATTCGGGCGCGATGAACAACTCAATCAAGAATGGACCGGGCGGTAAATCGTTCCAAGGCGCTTCTAAGACAGTCAGCAGGCTGCCGACTAGTTTCCCCTGCACCATAAATTGCGGTGATGCGGCTGGCCAGATGGCTCCGTATTCACCCACCATCGTAGCCTGCCATTCGGCCGTGGCTTCTTCCAGCGAGAAAGCAAACTGGGTTGCATAACTCGCTTGGTAGAGCTGCGCCCATGCCCGCCCATGCGTCTCATCCAGCAGTACGGTCTCACCCTGATCATACAGATGGGACTTGTGCCGCAAAATATCCTTTACATCTGCGCTCCAGGTAAATTGTTCGTTGCTCATGCTGTTGATTGGTTCGTTGCTGGTAGGCGAAACAAGTGGCCATGATCTTAGGCTATTCCAAATAAATAACAATCCAGGGATCGAGACCTGACAGGAGGAAAATGCCCACCTGTCAGGCGGGTGCCCTCTGGGCGCGATAAGCCTCCGCCCGTATCCTTATTTATTTGGATTGGCCTTAGCGCGCGCCACACGCCTGCAAACACGCTTGCATATGCCCGCGCGACTCGGCGGCAATCACGCAACATTGCTCGATGCCATATTCTTTGGCCCCGATAATTTCCAGGTTGAGCGGCCCATCGTAGCCATTTTCGTGAAGCACGCGAATATAACCCACCAGATCAATGTCACCGCGCCCGTTGGCTTGGAGTTCTGGCTTACCCGGACCTTGCTGGCGGCCTTTGCAATCGCGAATATGCACATGTTTGACGTGTGAAATGACCGCCACAATCGCCTCCACGGGGTTTTCGTTGGCGCGATAAATGTGCGATGGGTCCATGTCAATCCCAAACGCCGGTGAACTGATCGCTTCGATCACGCGCAACGTGGTGGGTGTATTGTAAATTGCCGCGCCAACGTGCGCTTTCACGCACAAGGTGACCCCGTATTTTTCAGCCATGCGCACCAGATTGCCTAATTCGTCAATCGTTTGCACCAGGCTGGCTTCGTCACCGGTTTTGCCGCCTGGGCCGCAGTTAATAATCGGAATCCCGATCTCGACCGCCGCTTGCATCGCCTTTTCCATTTTGACCGGGTCACGCTGAGGTTGCTCCATCGCCAATAGTTTCAACTGATAGGTTTGCGCCAGACGCTTGATCTCCGGGGCAATTTCTTGCCAGCGATCCAGCACCAAATGTTCGCTCATGCCATCAATCGCCGAGATTTCGATGCCATCATAGCCAGCCAGGGCGAGATAGTTGAAGGCGGCTTCCAGGTTGTAACCGCCGAAAAGCACCGTATTTGCACCGAGTTTCATTGCTTTGCTCCGTTTCTTTAATGGTTAAGTAGTCAGTCAATGTCATTAAGGTAAGCGATTAGAGAGTAGAGAGTAAGCACGAGCAATCTCTCAATCTCTAATCGCTTAATCACCCAAAGCGCACCCCTAACTTAATGTTATTTTCAGGCTGAGTAGCGATTTTGGGGTATTCTTCCAACAGATCAGCAAAGTTTACCACAGGCTGGACAATCGCCTCTGTCTGAATGGCGCCGCTCACCAGAAAACGCCAGGCGGCAGTAAATAATCGCGCTTCGTTCCAGTTGGGATAATCTGGGTTGGGCTGGCTACAGGCGCGCGAGAAAACGATTTTAGGCCGATTCATATGGGCTTCTGCGCCAAAATCTAGACCGGCTGGATAAGCGGCGGGCCAGGCGCTGGCGATTACCGTGCCGTTGTAGGCTACCCCGCGTAACGCCGCCTGCAGCCCTAAATAGTGACCACTGTACTCGATACAGACATCAGCGCCCCGTTTTTGCGTGGCCTTCTTCACCTCTAACCCAGCATCGCAACCGGTTGGATCGAGCACCAGATCCGCCCCGCATGTGACGGCAACGGCGCGCCGCAAGGGCAGCGGATCGATAGCAATCACGGGATAAGCGCCGGCCAATTTGGCAATTTGCAGCGCAATCAGACCAATCGATCCCATCCCAAAGACGGCCACGGCATCCCCAATCCGCACCTGTCCATTGCGTACCGCATCCAGGGCAAATTCGGCAGGGTCTAGACAAACCGCCGCTTGCCAGGGCACGCCGTCGGGTAATTTGCGCACGGCTTTGTCCGCCCACACGTGCTCTTCGCGGAAAGACCCATAATTAAATACGATGTCGCCTATTTGCACAGTCGTAACGTCGGGCGCGACTTGGATCACCTCACCTACACAAATATTACCTAAGCGCACAGGGTAATTCACCCCGTGCTTGGCCGTGTTAAAGACTTGATATTCTGAATCATAACTGCCGCGCGCATCGGCATAGCCTTTGTAAAGCGCCATTTCTGTGCCATGTTTGGCCGCACCATACAGACTGCGTACGCGCACCTGATGCGCTTGCAATGTGGGGCGCTTATACGTACGGAAAGCCACTTGCTCTTTTGCCCGCGCGATCAGTTCTCTAAGCACTTGTCTGTCCTTCTACTTTCAAAAAATGCCTTAGCGCTTGTTGCCCTCGATCAATTGTTGGCGCGTCCAAGCGTTGAGTAACCGGTCTTGCGTCTGTTCCATCCAGGCCAGCAAACGCAACCGAAGGCGCGCTAAAGTTGGCGCCACTGCTGCGTGCGTGGCTAGATTGGTGATTTCGCCAGGATCGGTGGCTAAATCGTATAACTCATCTTCGGCGGTCGCGTTCCACACATATTTCCAACGTTGATCGCGCACCATGCGTTGGCTGTAAAGACCAAATTGATTGCCAAAGTAGCTGGTAAAGATGTCAGTGCGCAGATTATCGGTGGCGCCCGCAGCAATCGGCAACAAGCTACTTCCACCAAAAGTTGGCGGTGGCTCGACACCGGCCAGTGCGCAAAACGTCACCGCCAAATCCAGCGCCGAGCAAATGAAGGCGTCAGACGTGCTGCCGGCGTTGATTTTGCCCGGCCAGCGCATGAGCAGTGGGACACGCACCAATTCCTCATACATGACAAAATGTTTGTCGATCATCCCGTGGCCCCCGCAGAGATCGCCATGATCCGCCGTGTAGATCACCGCTGTATTTTCAGCTAGCCCCAGTTCGGCCAATGCCGCTAACACACGACCAACCTGCTGATCAAGCAGCGTAATTTCACCCAGGTAGCGGGCCACCACTGGCGCCCACTGTGCCCAGGTCCAACCATCCAGACCCCAGGTGCGCAACTGCTGCTGCTGAATATAGGGCTTGTTGAGCAATGGATCGGGAAAGCTGGGCCAGGGCGGGATAGCTTGCGGCGCATACAGGCTCGCATATGGCTCTGGCACCACATTGGGCAAATGCGGCTCGCTGGGATCCCAACGAATAAAGAAAGGTTGATCCTGGCTGGCCGCTTTCTGTAAAAGCTGAATGGTTTCACGCGCGCCCCACGCCAGCGCTGATTGATCGGGCGTGATCGCGGCATCAACTTCGCCAAACCAACGATTGGTCGAGGGTTTGGGCGGTAAATTTTGCGCCTTGCGCCAGGTGGTATAGTTACGGTCTGGCACATAATCATGGAAGCCGAACTGGGTTGGGCCGCGCTGCGCATCGACGCCCCATTTGCCCACATAACCTAAATAATAGCCGGCCGTTTGTAATAATTCGCTAAAGGTTGGCAAACCACTGAACATGGGCCGTCCGGCTTCGGTATCCTGGTTCATGATGCAGCCATGTTGCAACGGCCAAAGGCCCGTCAGCAAGGAGGTGCGTGCTGGCGTGCACACCGGAATTGGACAGAAAGCATGCGTGAAGTTGATGCCATCGCACGCCAATTGGTCAAGCGTCGGCGTTTGCAGCAAAGCGCCCAGCTCTCCCCCGCCGTTGATGCCGATACAATCATAGCGGTGCTGATCGGCTTGGATGAGAAGAATATTATTTTTCACTTTTTATTCGCGACTCAGCTGTAACTCGAATCTCTCAATGCTCAAGGTTCAGCTCCATCAATGGGAACTTTTTCATGGCAGATCTTATGAATTTGCTAGGCCATATAACAAATAGCGCTTTGCTTACCCGCCAAAGGGCGATGAGCAAAGTGCTATTCAGGTGACAGAATAAGAGGCTGTACCTGTATGGAGCGCAAACGCGTCGAATCAAAATAACCTATAAGCGCTGTTTGTGCAAGAAAGCACCTTGTATGGGTCGCTTCAATGAGGGGTGCAAGGCGAAGTTGCCTGGACAATGATCGACTAGCCCTTGACCCCTGTAATCACGACGCCCTGGATGAACAGCCGTTGCGCCAAGAAAAAGACTAGCACCAGCGGCGCGAGCGCCATCGTAGAAGCTGCCATCATCAGCGCAAAGTTCGCATATTGTTCGCCGCGGAAGGTGGCAATGCCCATCGGTACGGGGAATTTATCCTGGCTTTGTAG
>JBBREZ010000134.1:0-14455 GCA_038225095.1 Caldilineales bacterium | reverse complement strand
ATTTAAGCCACTTGACGTAAATTTTCCTTAATGGTACAGTGGTAGTGCGATGCATTTTCCCACAGAACGGCGCAGCTTCTTGTGGAATGTATAATTTTTCTCCGATTAAGCCAGCATTGATGTAATTGTACATTTTACTGTACGAACAAGTTAATGAATTTTGCCTGGCAAAATCAGTCAGCGTCTTGATGTCGTTCCAGTTTTTGCGAGGGCATGGTGGACGGCAAATTCACTTCGCCAGCGCGAGCGCAACCATATCGCCAAGTCTTATCACCAGGACTTACGCGTCTAGAGGGCACGCAAAGGACGCAAAGTTCATGAAATCTCACTTGTCTTTCTTTGCGCACTTGGCGGCTTTGCGTGAGATTCGCTCTGGTTTGCGTCAGTACTATCACTAAAGCTCATCTCAATTCATACCATCTCCAACCGATTGATTCACAAGGAGGAAAGTCATGTTGAAAAAGCATGTTACCCGGCGTGGTTTTATGAAAGGCATTGCGGCCGCCAGTTTGGGCGTCGCCGGTGCACAATTAATGGTAGCCTGCGCCCCGCCGGCCGCCCCAGGGGCACAGGCGCCCAGCACAACCGCTGCCAGTAAGGCGCCAGCGGCCACCGATGTCACGTTGCGGGTGCAGATTGCGCCAGAAGGCGGCCAGAGTGCCATGCCGACCAAATTAGGCAAAAAATTTGAGGCGGATACGGGCGTTAAAGTCGTGATCGAAGAGACAATTTATGGGGAAATTGAGACAAAGACGCAAACTGGTTTCATTTCTGGCACGTTGCAAGATCTCACCTACGGCCATCATCGTTGGCTTTTTATCAATTTCCTCAAGGGCATTTATCTGACCATTGATGATCTGCTGGCCTCTGACGCGCCATCTGATTGGAAAGATATTTACCCCAGCGTGATCGCCGGCAATGCGCTAGACGGCAAAAACTTCAGTGTGCCTGGTGTAGTTCATCCGGGCGGCAACATTGCCGTCAACTATAACAAGACGATCCTAAAGGAAAAGAATCTGCCCGAGCCCAAGGCCGGTTGGACGATCAATGATTGGACGGAATTAGCCAAGGCCGCCGCTAATCCTGATAAAGGCATTTTTGGTTTAGGGTTCGAGAGCATGGACGCCTTCCACTATTACAGCAATTTTGCGCGTTCTTGGGGCAAGCCGGGCTCGAAAGATGGCTGGATTATGAACGAAGAGGGCACTAAACTGCAATTCAACACGGAACTTCATAAGCAAATCGGCCAATGGTATCTTGATTTGTTGAACAGCAAGGTCGCGCCACGTAAAGCCGACCTGATCGATACCGGCTTGTTCCCAGCCGGTCTGAGCGCCACCATGGCCACCACCGTTGGTAGCCTCACCAATTATATTGCTCAGGTTGGCGACAAATTCGAGATCGACGCGGTGTTGCTGCCGGTCGGCCCCGATGGTCGCCAGGGCACCTGCTACTCTGGCAACATGCACATGATCAACAGCAAGACTGCCCACCCGGAAGAAGCCTGGGACTTGTTGAAGCTCTATTCATCGGGCGAAGCCGGCGTTTCGATGGTGCTGGATGGCAAATTGCAGCCAAACGGCCACAAGTCAGCTTGGACTAACCCAGATGTCAACAAAATTAACCGTATGTTTGGCATTGCGGATGCACTGCTCACCAAGGGCATTGAGAAATTTCCCATGCCCAAAAATACGCGCTTTACCGAAGCCAATAACATCTTCCTGAATGAGGTTGACCTGATTTGGGAAGGCGATAAAAAGTGGGAAGAGCATGCCCCTGTGATTGAACAAAAAGTGCAGGCTGTCCTTGATCTGCCCCGACCCACGTAAGCCATTCCTGGTAGAATTGGCGAGCCGCTCAGCAATGAGCGGCTTTTTACATTTTTGCTCCTGAACTTTTTGCTAGTAAAAATCAGCTGTCGATTGACTTTGATGGCAGAGGAAATTCGATTCAAGTATGGTAACCAATCTTGCTCACTATATTCAGCAAACTCCCCTGTGTGATACGCACGAACACCTGGAGAAAGAAACGGCCTATGTCGAAAACGGCCCTGATCTCTTGCAAAACTTGTTTGGGAATTATGTCTCCGCCGATCTAGTGGTGGCTGGCGCGTCGCCAACCGCCGTAGATGCGCTGCTAAACCCAGCCGATCCAGATATCGTTGCGCGTTTTAATGGGATCCGTTCAGCTTGGGAAGCCGTGC
The DNA here is from genome assembly GCA_038225095.1 of Caldilineales bacterium. GTDB lineage: Bacteria > Chloroflexota > Anaerolineae > Caldilineales > Caldilineaceae > JAPLGZ01. The sequence continues at coordinate 12,252 of JBBREZ010000134.1, read as the reverse complement.
GCCACACCGGTTATGGCGAAGCCGTGCGCCTGATCGCCCGTGAACTTTACGACATGGAAGAAATTTCCCCGGCCACCCTGGAAGCCGCGCAAAGTAAACACGCTGCGTTGCGCCAACCAGGTCAGCGCCTGCATTTATTGCGTGACAAAGCCAACCTGGATCATGTCCAGGTCGATGATTTTTGCCGCCCCTGTCTCCCCGATCCTGCGGGCGTTGATTTCTTCTTCTATGACATTTCCTGGTGGCGTTTTTGCTGGGGTGCGCCCGATCTCGACATCGTCACCAAAGAGACCAATATCGAAGTGGTTGATCTGGCGACATTACGACGTTCGATGGAAATTATCTTTGAGCGTTATGCCCACCACGCGATTGCCGTTAAGGCCCAGCACGCCTATGATCGCACCCTGACCTGGCGTGAACGCACAGACGCCGAAGCCGCCCAGGCGCTTGCTGCCTATTTACATAAAAACGCAACCGAAGCCGACCAACTTTGTCTGGGCGATTGGTGTTGGGCGCGTGGCGTGGAACTTAGCATCGCGTACGATCTCCCGTTCAAAATTCATACCGGCTATTATGCCGGTCACAGTCGCATGCCGGTTGATTATATCCGGGCGGGCAATCTCTGCGCTTTGCTGGCTAAATATCCGAAGGCGCGCTTTGTGCTTATGCATATTGCCTATCCTTACAATGACGAATTAGTCGCGCTGGCCAAACATTATCCGAATGTCTATGTGGACATGTGTTGGGCCTGGAGCATTGATCCCTATACCGCGGGCGATTTCGTGCGGCGTTGGATTCACACCGTGCCTGCCAATAAATTGTTTATCTTTGGCGGCGACACGGCCTGGCCGGGCGCTGCGGTTGCCTATGCCCACCAAGCGCGCCAATGGTTCACGCGCGCCTTGCAGGCCGAAATCGACGATCATCTGCTGACCGAAGCCGAAGCCATGACCTTGGCCGGGCGTTTTATGCGCGAGAACCAGTATGCTTGCTTTCGCGTAGAACAAAAGAAACAGAGTTTGCGCAGTGCAAGCCGAGAGCCATTAGGACAGTGAACTGACGACAGTTCTCCTGGCTTAGAAACTGTTGGCAAAGGTATGCAGTGGAATCGTTTGTCGCTTGTCGTTATTCCATTGAGATAGCGCCATGAAAGCACCCCTAATTCGTGCTATGCTGGGCGGGTCAATTAAAATACACTCGCATGAGGGCTTTGCTGTGCGTGCTTCGGCACTGGCAGCAAAGGATTAGCTTTGAATGTAAAGGGGATAGCTCTATGTTTTTGTTTAACCAGTGGCGCCGTAAACAAATTTCCTGGTTGACGTTTGGCGTTAGCCTGAGTTTGCTGATCGGCGTTTGGGGCTGCATGGGCCTGTTGGACGTTGCCACCGCTCAACAAATTGTGGTTGCCGCCGCGCCACCGGCGATTGCATTGAAATTTGTGCCTTTTGGCACGGCTACGTTTACAGAACCAGTAAAAATTGCCAGCGCAGGTGATGATCGCTTGTTTGTCGTGGAACAACCCGGCAGAATTTTTGTGCTCCAGGCCGATGGCACAAAAATTACGACGCCCTTTCTCAATATCGCCAACCGCGTCTCCAATGGCAGTGAACAAGGGTTGCTTGGTCTGGCTTTTGCGCCGGGCGACCCCAAGACGTTCTATGTGAACTATACCAACACGCGTGGCAACACAACAATTGCCCGCTATAAGGTAACCGGCGCCAACAATAATGTGGCTGATCCGGCCAGTGAGCAAATCGTGCTCACGGTAACTCAACCGTATGCCAATCACAATGGCGGCGATTTAGCCTTTGGGACCGATGGACAGCTATACATCCCCTTAGGTGACGGCGGCAGCGCCGATGATCCAGAAAATCGGGCGCAAAATTTGAACGAATTGTTGGGTAAGATTTTACGGATTCATGTCACGGGCGTACCAACTTATACAATTCCAACCGATAATCCTTTTGCCAACGACAACGATCCTGCCACCCGGCCCGAAATCTGGGCGCTTGGCCTGCGCAACCCGTGGCGCTTTAGCTTTGACCGGCAAACCCACGACCTGTGGATCGGCGATGTGGGCCAAGCCACACGCGAGGAAATCGACTTCCAACCGGCCAACAACAATGGCGGCGAAAATTATGGCTGGGATTGCTTTGAAGGCAATCTTAATCACACCCTACGCTCGCCGAAGTGTACGACCAGCGCGGCGGATTATGTCTCACCTGTGTTTGATTACACGCATAGTGATGGCATCGCTGTGACTGGTGGCTACATGTACCGCGGCGCACGCTATCCAAATCTGGTTGGGCATTATATCTTTGCTGACTATGGTTCCGGCAACTTCTGGCTTACGACATCGAATGGGCAGAGCGGTTGGACAACCACAAAATATGCGCGCCAAAACGGCTGGCCTGGCAACCCAAGCACCTTTGGGCAAGATGTGAATGGCGAATTGTATGTCGCCGACTTGAGTTCCGGCGTCATCTACAAAATTCAAGATGAATCGGCGGTTAATACAACACCAACGGTGACCAGCACAGCTACGCTAACTGGCACGGTCACTGTAACGAATACAGCAACTGTCACCGGCGCACCAACCGTCATCGGCACACCAACGCTTATACCAACGATCCCGCCCTTCACACCAAACGCCTGGGTGAATCTGCCATTTGTGCAGAAACAATAGACATTATCGGGATTAACAGCGTTCAGTCGCTAGGTAAACAGGTATACAGGTGACACCTCCCTAGCTACCTGTTTACCAGAAGCGATGGCTTATTTCCGATAATCTCTAAGAGACGGTCTGAAAAGAATTCGTAGGTGCGGTTTGTAACCGCACAATCAGGGGATGACCGAGAACGTGCGGTTACAAACCGCACCTACAAAGTCCTTGATCCACCCTTTTCAGACCGTTTCTAATAAGCATTAGGGTGGGGTCATGTTTTGCCAATCAATAATAGGCTTCTGACGACTGGAATCCGCCAACTCGGTGTTGCTTGGTCGTCGGTGGTCTACGATCAACTAAGCAACGCCTGCATAACCTTGGATGGAAACTATGAGCCTATATGACGAATTGGGTGTTCGCCCTCTCATTAATGCCAGTGCAACGCTCACCCGGCTGGGCGGTTCGCTGATGCCACCAGAGGTGATCGAAGCTATGCTCGACGCCTCACGCCACTTTGTTAATCTCGACGAATTACAAATGCGCGTGGGTGAGCGGCTTGCTGAATTGACCCACAACGAAGCTGCCTATGTGTGTAGTGGCGCGGCAGCCGGTTTGGCGCTGGCTACCGCCGCCTGTGTGGCGGGCACAGATCCGGCCGCCATCAACCAATTGCCCGATGTGACCGGCTTAAAAGACGAGGTGATCATCCACAAATCGCACCGTAACGGCTATGATCATGGCGTGCGTCAGGTGGGAGTCAAAATTGTTGAGATTGGCACGGCCGTCAACACTGAACCCTGGGAATTGGAGCGGGCGATCAACGATAAAACGGCGGCGATCTTTTGGTTCCAGGCCGGGATGACCGGGCGCGGTGATTTGCCGTTGGCCAAGGTGATCGAAATTGCCAACGCGCATCATGTGCCGGTCGTTGTGGACGCCGCTGCGCAATTGCCACCCGTAGAAAACCTCTGGCGTTTTACCGAGATGGGCGTCGCGTTGACAATTTTTAGCGGTGGCAAAGATCTACATGGTCCCCAGTCCTCTGGTCTAATTGTGGGGCGAAAAGAGCTGATCGCCGCCATCCGCTTGAATGGCAGCCCGAATCACAGTATCGGGCGCCCGATGAAAGTGGGCAAAGAGGAGATGGTTGGGTTGTTGGCTGCGGTGAATCGCTATCTAAAGCTAGACCACGAAGCCCGCGCCTCGCAAGATGAAGAAGTGGTCGCCGGTTGGTGCGCGACGCTTAACAAGTTCCCTGGCGTGCAGGCGCAGCGTTCTTTTCCAAACGAAGCTGGACAACCGTTACCACGCACCTTAGTGACGATTGATGCCGACAAAGCTGGCCGCACGCGCGATCAAATTGTCCAAAAATTGCTCGAAGGTACGCCCGCGATTACGGTGTCAACAAGCGGCGCGCATGACATTTATTTGAACCCAATGACATTGTCGGATGGCGAAGAACAAGTTGTCTTAGACCGGCTGGTAGAGGTTTTGCAAAAATAGGGCAGGGTTAAACGAGTTGTCTGGCTGTGGAGTGAGCATCCTCAGATGCGCTCTTTAGGGACTTGGGAGTGCATCTGAGGATGCTCACTCCACATGACCAAAATAAATATTTTCATAAACACCGTTCTTTACTATTGTCCTGTCAAGCATGAAATGAGTAGTTGCTTGTAGTGACGACTTTAGTCGGTCCTGGTTGCCCAACGACTAAGGCCATTCCAAATAAATAAGTATACGGGCTGAGCTTATCAACGGACCTGACAGGTGGGGTCTTTTCCACCTGTCAGGCGTCGACCTGAGCTCTGCCGAAGGTCTCGATCCCTATATCGTTATTTATTTTTCTGGATTGGCCTAAAGTCATCACTATGAACCAATCAAATGACGCTTGACAGCACACTAGCTCATCTGTGTTTAACGACCTACAACCGGAGCCACGGGCGACTTCGTCAATTCCTCCGCACCGTTTTCACCGCTGTAGAGCCTATGCTCGAATTACGAAGTTGAGCAATGGATCTATTGTAGCATTGACCATGAGCTTGCTGCCATCGTCCTTTTTTGCGCGGGCAAAACCGACCTTTTACCTATTTACAAGCATTCGCAAGCATGATAAGATAGCGCTTAGGTGGAAATTGGTGTCAATCTAATGCTACAAAAATGCTACAAAGGAAGGAATTTTTAAACATGCAGAAGAATTTATTACGTAAAAATTTACTGATGGTGTTGTTGTTACTAACGTTCCTGATTATCTCGACGGGTGCTGCCCTGGCCCAGGATTTGCCAGAGCCGTTTTGTGGCAAATTGGACAAAGCTGACTGTGCGATTCTGGCCGATTCCCAGAAAGCGATGGTAGATGTAGAATCGGTGGCGACCAGTAGCTCGGTGGATGTTAACCTATCCGGTATTCCCAATTTGCCTTTCGATGCATTAAAGCTCAATTTGACCCAAGATTCGACAATTGCGATGGATCCGAAAGTAATCAAAAGCTTGACCGATTTTCAATCGCAATTGGCGACGGCAAAACCAGCAGATGTGCAGAAACTCACTACCGATTATACGGCTCTGATTATCAAATTGTATCAAACGCTGGGTCTGGACATGGATTTGACCCTCACCTTGCCCAAGGACATTGCTGACCTACTCGCTGCACAGGCTGGTGGCGCGGTGCAGGTGCCAGAGAAGATCAACATCCAACTTAGAATGGTTGATGGCTACTTGTACGTCAATCTGGACAAACTGGCCGAGGTCATGCCCGAGTTAGCTGAATTCAAGGGCTGGTTTGGGGTAGACCTGGTGACGTTAATGACCAAGGGTTTTGCGCAAGCGGAAAAGCGACAGGCCAGCCAGATGCAGAATTTCCAGGCTGGTTTAGGCGCTGGCACCTTTCTTAGCTCGGATGCCTTCCGCGCGATGGTGAAAGATTATATCAATGTAGAACGCCAGCCGGACGCCAAACTCGATTTGCAAAAGGTTGCGGTCTTTAACAGCACTTTTGATTTTGGTGGCTTCGTGGCCAGCCAAGCTTTTCAGGATCTGCTGAAAGGGCAGCTTGATACGATCAACCAACTGAGTGATCAGAAGATTTCTCCTCAGCAATTTGAAGAGGGCATGACGGGGCTACGGTTTCTTGGTCCAGCCCTTTTTCAAGATTTGAAGTTTGATATTGTCCAAAATATCGGCTTAGAAGACAGTTATGTCTATCGTAACGAGACTCACTTGAACTGGGATTTGAAGTCGTTGATGGGATTTGTCGCAATGGCCCAAGGTGGCGGCAAAGCACCAGTCATGCCTAAGACGACGCCTGTCGTTGGCTTCGATGTCACGACCGATTATACGGACTTCAACAAGACGGCGGCCATTGAAAAACCGGCAGATGCAACGATTATCCCGTTGGATCAGATCGACATGAGTGCCGTTCAGTAAGTAGATGCCTCGGCAACTATCTCTCTGGCTAGCTAAACATGCTGGCAGCGAAATTTTGAACTAGCAATGCGGCATGGTCCGTCCACTGATTTCAGCGGGCGGACCATGCCGCATTGTTTTCCCTCGATCAACTAGCCAACTACGTTAATGCGACTGCCGACGGATGGTGACGTCATCAAGCGTAGTTGCTGTGCGGTGGCGGTGGGGTAATTTTCGGGGTTGTAGTAGGTTGGTGCCCACGACGAATTGCCAGGGCTGAACTTGTAGAGCAGGGCCCGTCGCTCATGCTCGGCCGTCCACGGCATGGTGCCGTGGATCAAGGCTTCGGTAAAGATCAGTGCATCGCCAGCTGCAACCGCTGGCTGCACCACATAATGGGGGACGCGCTTGAACATGCGCACTTCTTCGGGCAAATTGTTAACGAAATTGCTTTTATGGCTGCCCGGCACGCAAGCAAAACCGCCATCGCCAGTGTTGGCATCGGTGAGGAAGAAGGTGCAAACCGTCAGCCCGTTGCGCATGACGCCGTCGCGATATTTGTACCAGTGATCCGGTTCGCGGTCGCCTTCGCCGCCGTGCAAGCCCCCAGCACGCCCGCCTTTGGTCATAAAGATGCAATAATCGTGGTCAACCCGGAATTTAGGTCCCAGTAATTCAAGCAGGTAAGGCATAATTTTAGGTTGGTCGATCAATGCCTGGGTAGCGGGCCCCCAAAGCGAGACCTGGCTTGTACGCCGATCAGCTAATTCCTTCTTTACGTTGAAAACCGTATCGGCCAGCGCATTTAGCTCGGCGACTTCGGCTGGGGTTAACACGTTTTTGATCACGATGTAACCTTCGACATCAAACATAAACTTCTCTTCAGGTGTCACAGAATCCGTTCCTTTCATAAAAAAATGGTAAAAAAATGTGGGTAGCCGCTTCAGGTGGCACAAGTCTTACTGTGCAAATTGTTCCCAAAGCGGCTGCCAACAAGCTTGATTAACTTGCTCGATATTTTGCCAATTTCTGGTCGTCCAGTTCGACGCCAAGACCTGGCCGCTCAAATGGCCGCGCCGAACCACCTTGAATCGGGAGCGGCTCGACGAGCAGATCGTCCTCATAAAAGAATGGCCCCAAAATATCGCACGGAAACTCTTCGGCGCCAATGCCGGAGGTTGCCATGGCCAGATGGATCATGGCCGCGCTGGCGACGCCCAGTTCCAGATTGCTGCCGACTGTACAGGTCAACCCAGCCGCTTCGGCGACGGCCGCAATTTTGCGCGCGGGACCAATGCCACCCCCTTTACCCACATAGGTTGACAGGATGTCGGCGCCCCCAGCGCGCACGACCGCCATCGCATCCTGGAGTGTGTAGACACTTTCATCTGCCATTACTGGAATTTGGATATTGGCGCGCACATCGGCCAGCCAGGCCACATCAAGGTCGGGCACCGGCTGCTCGGCAAAGTAGATATTATACTCGTACAAGCGGCGAATCGTCTGGATCGCAACGCGCGGCGACCAACCGCCATTCGCATCCACACCCAGGCGCACGTTTGGCCCCACGGCTTCACGCACGGCGCGCACACGGGCAACATCCTGATCCGGTTCAATGCCGACCTTCACCTTCATGGTGCGGAACCCTTGTTCCACGGCCCAGGCGGCCAACTCGGCGGCTTTGGCCGGTTCCAGCCCCGAAACCGAAAACTTCGTGGTCACAAATTCGCGCACCGGCCCACCGAGTAGGCGATAAACCGGCAAACCGGCCACCTTGCCCAAAATATCCCACAACGCCATTTCAACGCCCGACCGGGTAAACGGGTTGTTGGCGAGAATCGTGCGCATTTGGGCGGTCAGGCGCTCGATGTGGGTGGGGTCTTGGCCCTTCAGCATGGGTTCCAGCACATGTTTGATAAAATGGGCGGCGGTAATATTATCCTCACCGCTCCAGCCCGGCGTGCAGGAGACTTCGCCCACGCCGTGAATGCTGTCATCCGTATGAACTTTGAGCATGAGAAAAGGGGACGTTGTGTGATAGCCGCGTCCGCCCTTAATCGCGCGCTGAGGATTGATCGGCACTTGGACGGGAAAAGTCTCGATGTGGGTAATTTTCATGGGAAAAGCTTTCTATGGTAGTGATTGAGTCAATCATTGGTTACTTTGTCAATTGTCTAGCCATCTAGCTGTGGTAAAATGAATGAACAAACTGGTCTTCGATAAAGGCTAGGCGGCCGATTTCTCTGTTAAAAGACTTATGTCGCTAGCGTGCCTAGACGGGCTTCTGGCACAGCACAGAGCCGGCCATAAGATAATAACAGTGATTGGCTATCTCTGAAGGAATGGTTGTGATGACTGCTATACTCTATGACATGGACTTCTATGCTTGGACACAACAACAAGCGGCGCTGTTGCGCGATGAAGAGTTCGCCGAACTCGACAGGCAAAATCTAATTGAGGAGATTGAGGCAATGGGCCGCAGCGAAAAACGTGAACTAGCGAGCCGATTGCAAGTGCTTATCATGCATCTCCTCAAATGGCAATATCAGGCAGCGTTGCGCAGCCGCAGTTGGCAAAGTACGATTCGCATCCAGCGCCGCGATCTTGCTCGCCTCCTCGCGGATAATCCCAGCCTGCGCAGCACCGTGTCCACCGTCATCGTCCAAATTTATCCAGACGCCGTTGCCGATATGCGGGAAGAAACGGGCTTATTGGCACCCGACCTCCCACAAACTTGTCCTTACCCGCCAACGGATGTGCTTGATCTAGGCTTCTGGCCTTAAGTTCGGTGGCCTTAAATTCGGCGATAACTCGTTCGCTGCTTACGTGCCGAGCTGCTTCAAACCCAACAAAGGCAGTGTATTGCGTTGGATCATCGCTTCAATCTTCTCCAACGGCAAACTAAAGCGGTCAATTTTCACTTCGGCCAAGCTGCGCAAGCCTGCCACCGATACGTCCACATTCGTGAACGGGAAATCCGTACCGAAGAGCAATTTCTGCCAGACGCCATATTCGTGCACAAGCATCAGGCTGTGAAAGAGCTGCCAAGGTCGATAGTGCAAGGCGCTGACATCGGCGTACACATGCGGATGTTTGCGGATCACGGCGATGCATTCGCCTTCGAACGGATGGCCGAGATGCGCCATGATAATGCGCACCTCTGGGAAGCGCCGCGCGACCACGTCGATATGGCGCGGCAACGTGGTTTCCAACAGGCTTTGCGAGGCAAAAGTGGTGCCGGTGTGCAGCAAAACGGGCAGATTGTGCTTCTGGGCATACGTCCAAAGTGGGTCAAGTTGCCCGTCCTGCGGATAGAAACCGGCATACATCGGCATCAGCTTAATGCCCTGCAAGCCCAATTCCTGATGCCCATATTCCATTTCTGCTTGCCAGTTCGGCTGGGTTGGATCGAGCGCGAGAAAGCCGATCAACCGGGCCGGGTCTTGTTTGATATACTCGGCCACATCTTGGTCATCCACCCACAAGCCCGCTAGACGCGCCTTGCCGCCAAAGCAGATGGTCGCTGCGCAATCTGCCGCCGTCGCCCGGTAATCCGCGTAGCGCGTGATCATGTCGATCGGCGTTGTGCGCGCGCCGGAAGCTTCTTTGATAAACCGTTCTGAAAATGGCTTATTGGAGGTAAAAACATGGCTGTGAACGTCGATGATCATATTGGGTTGACCTTTCTTCAATTTATAGAGCTGAAGGGTGATGAGTGAAAGATGAGCATTATAATCACTCGTCACGCTGTTTCACTGCGCCTGGCGCGCTGTCTCCAATCCCGCTAATAACTTATCCAGATCAAATGGCTGGCTTGTCGTCGAGTTGTCTAATAGACCACGCAACATTTCACTCATCGCGAATTGCACCTTTTGATCGACGCTGATGAAATAAGGTGTATCCACTGTCTTGGCGCTCTGGACAAGTTGCATCCCTTGCTGGGTAAGGGCGGGCAGATTTCCCTGATTCGCGTTGGCACTCGCCGGTGCGTAAACGCCTGCGCTGGCGTTTTGGTTAAGCAGCGCCTGGGCCTTGTCCGAACCGAGATAGGTGAGAAAAGTGAGCGCCGCTTGGCGTTGCGACGCTTGGGCGGGAACACCGTACCCAATCGAGAAGACAACCTCGCCTGCGGGGATGCCAGGATCGAGGGTAGGAAAAGCAAAGAAGTCGAGTTCACTGCGGAATTTATCGGGCAGTTCATTCAAAAAGAAGGGGCCAGTGAGCACCATCGCCGCCTTATGGTTGCCTAGCTGACCATTGTCGCCACGGATCACGGCGGTGAGGCTGGTGAGCGCTTGCAAATTGCTGGCATCTTCCAAGAAATAGCCTTTGACCACTAAATCGCGCCAGCGTTCAAAAACGGCGCGCAGTCTGGGATCATCATACGGCACTTGGCCGGTTTCTAGTTGCACGTGAAAATCAGACCCATTCAGGCGCATGTCCAAATAGTCGAGCCAGAGCAAAGCCGCAAACGTATTGCGCCCACTAAGCGCCAACGGCGTGACGCCATTGGCTAGCAGTGTATCGCAAAGCTGCGTAAATTCATCCCACGTCTTGGGCGGCTGTAAATTATATTGGGCAAAGACGGCTTTGTTATAATAGATGGCGTTCCAACTATAACCAATGGGTAGGAAGTATTGTTTGCCATCGTGTTCACTCAACACGCGCAAATTCGCTGGATAGTGATCCGCAAAACCAGCTTGTTGCCATATATCGGTGATATCGGTAAACAGACCTTGTGCTATCGCCTGATCGAGCATGACGCCTGGGGCAATCGTCATCACATCGGGCGGCGTGCTGGTCAGATCTTGGAGCGAGTTAAAGCGAAATTGTTGCTTGTCGATCCGAATCGTCGGATGCTCCGCCTGAAATTGCTGGAGCAGCGGATCTTCGACGCCCGCCAGCGCATTGAACGAGACATATTTCAGCGTTACCGATGGTGCCGGGGTTGCGGTGGGTTCTGGCTTGGCAAAAAAGCCACAGGCCGTCAGAAGTATGATTGCACCGCTCACAACGAGTACTCGCCAGGTGTGCTGGTTAAATTTTAACATTCGCTTTCCTCTTGGGAGCTCATCATTTTCAGTGTGATTTGCGAAAGGAACTCTATCTATGCACCAGGAACAACTTGTCGTTCAGGAAATCTTACAAGCCGAACAAGCCTGGACGGCGGCCTTTCTTCACCTCGACCTTGCCACCATCGAGCACCTCATGGCCGACGACTACACCATCATCCAGCCCGGCGGTAGGGTTTGGGACAAAGCAGAAACCCTGGCCTCATTGCGCTCGGAACAGCGCCACTGGGAATCCGCCCGCAGCGACGAGCTTTCTGTCCGCCTTTATGGTGACACCGCCATCATGATCGGGCGCTGGACTGCCAAAGGCGTCAACCACGGTCAGGCGTTCGATTATCAGGCCCGTTATACGTCCGTTTGGGTCAAGCGTAATGACCGTTGGCAGATCGTGGCGGATCAGTCAACAGAAATTAACGTTGAATCAGCATGAGCTTTCGTTCTGTAGCCCTGTAGTAGCTTATGTGCTGATCCGTAACCCGCATAACGACGCCCATCCGCTGTTTTTTTTGTGGCAAATAAAGGCTGATTCAACAGTGAACGCAAAATCGATGAAATCTCAATCGCGCGTGCATCGGATAATGCAAAACAGATCACGCAGAAATGCTGTGTAATCGCTACTTTACGCCAGAAATCTTTTTCGTTAATCGTAATAAACGTGGGTTGATTCTGCGCTTGCAGCAATAAGGGGATACCGTCATCCTTGATCACAGTGGCAAGCCGCAAGTCTGTAATAAAGCAAACGGCGCCTCGATACCAGTGGGCAATCTCTAGTTCCAGGTTACGCCCCAACAACTGTTCATCCAGAACGATCATTAAGCTGGCTCTAATTGTGGCAGCGTTGCAATAAACTGGGTAGCAATTAAGCGAATGGCTTCCGTAACAGCCTCACGTGAGACACGGCCACGGTAGCCAGCGACGATCTCATCAACATGCTCGCCTGCCGCTAAGCGATCCAGGGTTCCGGTGATTTCAATCCGTGTATATTTGAAGGTCGGACGGCCACCACAAACGTCGGGCGCACGCACGACGTAATGCCCAAGTGGGTAATATTGATAGGGTTCGCCACCTACAAGTTCAGTCATTGGTTGCGCCATAAGCCACTTCCCGCTACACTCA
>JBBREZ010000133.1:0-14624 GCA_038225095.1 Caldilineales bacterium | reverse complement strand
AATAAAGCCGCTTGCTGTTTTGTCCAGGCATAGAAGTCCTGCTTGTAGAGAGTTTGGGTCATAGTTATTTGCCCTCCTGTCTTACCCTGTTCATTGCCCTAGCGCGCCAACTGGCGCTTTTTGCGCTGTTCGGCGCGCGCCTTTTCCCACAAATAGAGCAGATTATTGTTGTGAAACTGCTGCACCAATCCACCGAGCGGAATCCGGCTGCGATCAAAACGTTCTACGTCGTGTTGTAATAGATCGTGTTTCGTGGCGCCTTCAGCGATCAATTCATCCACCAATTTTTGAATATCATCCAGGTATTTGACGCTAGCATCAATGCTGCCACTCACTTCGCCGCGCAACAAAATATCGCCATGGCCCTGCACAATACACTCCAAATTGTAATCATGTAAATTCAATAGCGAGCGCTTGAAGGCATCGACATCGCTTAGGGGGTTGGCAATCAGCGGCACCGGCATCATCAAATCGCTGGCAAAAAGCACCTTATCCTCGCGCACATGCACCGCGCACAACTCCGGGCTGGGGCCAGGCGAGTGAATCAGGTGCACCGTCTTGTCGCCCAGGCGAATGACCATGCCTTCGCTAAAGATCAGTTTAGGCAGACGAATTTCAACGCTGCGCAGTTCTGGCGTATGTTCTTTGGCATCTTCCAGCGACTTATAGCCATAATCGATCAAAAATTGGCGACAAAGTTCATGGCCAATCAATTCAGCTTCGGGAAAAAGACAAGAGCCATACACATGATCAGCATGGCTGATCGTATTGATTACATACTTGATCCCTTGCGGGCAGACTCGTTGGGCAAAATCAATAATCTGTTTTGTTTCGGCAGGAAAAGGCAGCGTATCGATCAAAATGCCGCCCTCAGAGGTAACAACCAGCCCTGCATTCACTTCTACATACAATCCACTGGTAAAAACCCATGTATCATCAGCAACACGCGTGCGTGTTATGCTCACAGCGGCCTCCTGGTCGGGCAATTTTCATGCAAAATGGCTACGATCACACTACAATAGTAGTAGCAGTATAACAGGGTGTTGGCTTGTCGTCAAAAGAGTTGACATAATCTATTTTTCCATTGACAATAAAAACCGCCTGGTGTACTACCAGGCGGCTAAAACAAGATAATTTCGACTCCACGAAATCGTGTGCACAGTGGGTACGAACCTGTCGAAACAGGGGGGTGCCGATTGGGCGTTTCCGTCTTGCCCAAGGCCGAAGCCCGGGCTATCACATCCACGCCACGTTATCAAGCTCCCATTTGTGAAGTGTTGGCTCGCCCCGAATTCTGTCCGATCACGGAAATCGCAGAGTCATTTAGATTATACCATAAAGCTTACACCGCTGCAAGCCATTTTGTGGTTTTAGGCTTAATGATTGTAGATTCGTTGATAACTCGTAGGGGTGAGGGATGGCTGAGCCCATGTCGCTCAAGGTAAGGGAAGAAGGGTATTTACAAAAAGAAACTCTTGCGTCAAGCTGCGGGTCGTGAACCAAAAAACGAATCAAACCAAGCAGTTGCTGAATGAAAATTATAGCACAGGTGCTCAAGGCGCTTCAGCATGGGCTGGGGGCAACGGCGGATGAGTTGGCCTGGGTGCTCTTTGTCGTCACGTTACTCATCGTCACGCTGCAAGTGCGTGGCTCGCGGCGCTTGGTATACACCGATAGTGGTCAATAAATATCGTGGGACCAAGGGTCTTCCTGTGCAGCGCATGCCGATGAAGATGATCTCGATAGACAAGTTGCAGGACGGCGTGCAATGCACTCAGCTGATCACGCGTGCCGTGGTAGGGCAAGATAAGGCTCACTAAGGGGAAATAAAGTTATGTTATCAAGTCAACCTGTTATGCAGACGGTCAAACAGACGCCACATGCTAGCATCGTAGCACATAAGTCCAACCCTGTCCGCTATTGGTTAGCACGTTTGCTGATTTATGCGGCACTGGCTTTTTTTACGGCGCTTTTTATCGTTCCGTTTGCTTGGCTTATTTCCAATTCGCTCAAAACTGCCGAGCAAGCCTTCGATGCCAATTGGATACCGCGGCCCATTATGTGGTCCAACTATGTTCGCGTTTTTCAGGAGGTGCCGCTGTTGCTCATGGCGCGCAACAGTGTGATTGTTGCCGTCTTGGGGGTGTTGGCCGTGGTGCTTTCCAGCAGTATGATCGCTTACGGCCTGGCCAAGTTACGTTTTCCCGGCGCAGAATTAGTGTTTGCCGCTGTGCTGGGTACGATGATGATGCCAGGCGCGGCGACGATGATACCGGTTTACCTGATTTGGAAAAAACTCAATCTGGTCAATACGCTTTACCCACTGTGGCTGGGCAATCTATTCGGCTCTTCTTTTTACATCTTTATGCTCCGCCAGTTCTTGTTGACGCTACCCCAAGAGCTCATTGACGCCGGTCGCGTAGATGGCGCCAGTTACTATCGAATCTACTGGCAACTAATGCTGCCGTTGATTCGCCCCGCCTTACTATCAGTGACGATTTTTGAGTTCCAAGCGAAATGGAACGATTTTATGGGGCCATTGATCTACATTCAAAACCCCGATCTGCGCACGTTGCCGCTTGGGTTGCAACTCTTTGTCCAAGACCTGGGCTATGGACAGTTCCGTTGGGAATTACTCTTTGCCGCCTCTGTGCTCGTAACCTTACCCATGGTGCTGCTGTTTGCCGTGGCGCAAAAACAATTTATTGAAGGCATTGCGACAACTGGCATCAAAGGGTAGTGACCTGGCCTTTGTTTGTCGCAATGACAATTTACCTGAGCACATAGGAATTTTTCTTCACTTTTGCTTTGCTCTTGGCAGTTAAATTACTTGGCTAAGCGCGCATCGAGCCACTTATGCATTTTCTTCCATGCCGGATGCATAAGTGGCTCGATGCGCGCTGGTTGGTTGAGTGCTGTTGACGCTAGACCTATTTGTTATCCAATGCGGTTGGCAATCGAGAGATAGGTCTGTTCATCCGCTTCGATCATCAGTTTATGAGCCAGAACCATATCAGCATCTGGCACTTGATCGCTAGCCACAACACAGAGTTCGGCTAGTTTACGAGCATATGGGCTATCGACCGCCCGATTTGTTCCATCAACACGATTTGTTTCATAAATTTGCACGCGTTGCTGCGTTCGTGGAATGCGATAGAGATAGCCTGGGTAGAGGCGGCTTGGAATCTCCAAGTAGCCAAAATCGATCAGTTGCTTATATTGTGCATGGGTAATACTATCGCGAAGAAGGGTCTCGGCGCGTTTCTTTGCTTCGTAACACGCTTTTTGGCGAGCGAACACAGAACGACTCATGCGGCAAACAAGCGTTACTATCACAAGTGTTCCAACTAATAGGCCAACCGTCCACAGTGGATGTGCCACGATCCAAAGCCCCAATCGATTGCCAAGCCATTGACTACGGCAGATTAAAATTTTACTAGTGGATCCACCTTCGTGCGTTAGCTGTTGTAGGCAATCCATGGGTCATCTCTCATCCGCCGACTAAGCGGGGCACGATTACGGTGCGCGGTGCGGTCTGATCAAACTTAGTGATTCGCACGGCTGGCTCATCTGGCGAATCAACTCTAAAGACAGCATGACCACGGGCGAGTGCATCTTCAAGGATCTGTTCGGCTTCCGCAACCGCCGCCAAGGCTTCTGGATCTTGCGCTTCTACGCGTTCGGCATCCCACACCAGTTCCTTGTGACCTTCACGGCCTAAAATCTGTAGCTTATTCATTCGACTGTCTCCTTTCAACATCCGACTGCCTAATGACCAATTTTGGGGGTCCCAATCAAACACTATATGGCTGATCATATGCTCACGCGGATCAATTGTCTATGTATACAAATACAGAGAACAGGGTATAGTTATAGATACAGACAATGCGCTCTACTAGCCTAGACTACTGTTGAGAGAGGTGTGCTCAATGGTTATGATTGAAGGGGTATAAAGGCCGTAGCGCCAGGGCATTATAGACGCGTCTTACCAGCATAATATATCGATTTTTTGTATCCTGGATTGTACCTTGATGGATTGTAATGAGTGAAACTTTTGCTATATCTTATAGACAACGTAAAAACGTAAATAAAAGTCATACAAAACCGCAGGGACGTTGCTTGCTGCGCCTTTATGTGTAGAGCAGCATAGCAAGCACGGGCACTCTTTGGGTGCCTATAGCATGGCTGTAGCTTGCCATATGCCCTCGTGAAAGTTCGAGCTTTGGAGGATTCTATGAATAAACATTTTGCTGTAGCGATTGGTGCTGGTTGTCTGGTTTTGCTAGGTTTGGTCATTGCCGTAGGTGTCATATTCATGGTTGTGCCGTTTAGGATTATACGCACGGCGACTACCACCGCACCGGTGCCGAGTAATCCGACCCAGGTGCGGCAAGTGCATCTGGCCGGCACACCAGCGCCGACCTTTACGCCGGCAGCATCGGCTAATCTCGCCGTTACGCAGGCTTCGAGTGAAACTCAGGTAGCACGTGGGACGCAAACCCTCAATTCGGCATCCAATTTGATGACCGGACGCTACGAACAATTGCATCCTGGTGTTGTGAGTATTCTCGTGGCCATCAATTCACCCCAAACCGGTGAACAAGGCACCGCGGCAGGCTCGGGCTTTATTTTGGACGATCAGGGTCATATCGTCACCAACAACCATGTGGTGGCCGATGCTACTTTTGTGATTGTCGCCTTTGCGGATGGCACGCAGGCAGAAGCGAAAATCCTGGGTACCGATGTTGACAGCGACCTGGCTGTGATTCAAGTGGCTCAACTGCCGCAAGGGATGCATCCGTTGGCACTGGGCGATTCCAACCATCTCCAAGTCGGTGACTGGGTGATCGCGATTGGCAATCCTTTTGGCTTAGGCGGCAGTATGACCTTGGGCATCGTCAGCGCTTTAAGCCGCTCGATTCCTTCTGGGATAACACCTTTCTCCATCCCTGGCGCCATTCAAACGGATGCGGCGATCAATCCGGGTAACTCGGGCGGGCCTTTGATTGACTTGGACGGTCAAGTCGTTGGGATCAATGCCCAGATTCGCACCGCGGGCAGCGGCAGCGGCAATACCGGGGTAGGCTTTGCCATTCCCGCCAATGTCGTACGCCATGTGGTGCCTTCGCTGATCACGAATGGCGCTTTTCAGTGGCCCTGGCTTGGGATTGCAGGTGGCAATGTGGGTCTGTTGACGATGCAAGCCAACAAGCTACCTTCGCAGAAAGGCGCCTATATCAGCCAGGTTGTGGCGAACGGGCCAGCCGCCAAGGCGGGTCTCCGCGGCAGCACAGGCCAATCCACAGGTGCTGGCGTCCTGAGCGGTACACCGACGGGTGGGGATATTGTTATGGCGGTGGATAGCCAGCCAGTGGCAACCTTTGACGATTTGTTGTCCTATGTCGCCTTCAAAGCGCCCGGTGAACAAGTGACGCTGACGGTGTTGCGTAATGGCCAAACAACCCAAATCCCTATCACGTTAGCGCCGCGCCCGGTCAATATTCAACCGGATCAGACAGGGTCGAATAGTAACCCATAGGATTGAACTTTGACTACGACGCTTAGCTTAGAAATCTCCGACGAGATGGCGCGTGATGCTAAACATTTAGCCAAACACATGCAAGCGCGGCCCGATGCGTTCTTGACCCGTTGTCTGGCCGACGGCATGGTCGAACAAGCGATGAGCATGTTGTTCGATTCAGCTTCACCCGTTGCGAACGAACTTCATTTAACTGTGATGCAGCAAGCTGAATTGACCGACCTATTAATTCGCCGCGAGCAAGGGCTGAGTGGGGTGGAATATTTTCACCTAGATGAACTCTTGCGCGTGTACCGCCAGAGTCTTGTGCGCAGAGCACAAGCAGTCACCGATTGGTTAGCGTCTGGTGGTTGGAGTACAACGGGCGTTACGATCACACAGCTCATGCGTTTTGAGTCGAGCATGCTCTATGCGGCTGGCTATGATCCGAAAACGCAGACGCTGGAAATTGTATTCAACAGCGGTGGCATCTATCGCTATGTCGATGTGCCGCCCGACATCTATGCGGGCCTACTAGCGGCCGAATCGAAAGGTCGTTACATGTGGGTGAATGTGCTCAATCTCTATCCCTACGAGCGTCTGCGTCTCGACCGAGAATAAGGCGTCCAGCGACAGCTCGCTTGAGATCAGCAGCAAGACTACCGTCATTCGTTATCTAAAGCCTGATAATAGTGGGGTAGCTTACACCGGTCATCTGGCAAACGATGACTGGCAAAAATGAACAGCATGGCACGCCAACGCGATCCACCCAGTTAGGTAGATCGCGTTGGCTAATCGGTAAGGCGAATATCTGGGGCACGCCTATTAAAGCGCGTTCACCATCATCCGGCAAGTCACCCAACCGATGCAGCCGGCTAGACACATTTGGTTAGGTCAATTGCCGAAAATGAGGAGTTGAGATGAAAACAGCTAAGTTGTTGGGTGCGTTGCGAGTTAGCTTAACCGCTTTGTTATTGACTGCGTGTATTGCACCAACGGTTCAGTCTCCGCCATTAGCAAAGCCAGACAGTTCAATCAAACGCCAGGAAATCACCATTAATTTTGGCGATTTCCAGACGAAAGCCGAATTGACATATCCGGCCCAAGGCGCCGGTCCCTTTCCAACGGTCATTCTCATCCCTGGCTCTAGCCCAGAGGACATGGACGCCAGCATTTGTACGACAGGGGCTAAGGGACCAATGGTGCTCTCGCATATCTTTCTCGATATTGCCACTGATCTGAGTGCATGTGGTTATGCAGTATTGCGCTATAACAAACATTACGTAACTGGCCCTTGCCAGGCCGACTATCAAAAGTTCTACACCAAACTCGACTTACAGCAAATGGTAAAGGATGCGGCCCAGGTGCTAAGCGCTGCTCAGGCTAATGCCAAAGTCGATGCCAAGCAGCTTTTCGTCTATGGATGGAGCGAAGGCAGTTCGGTCGGGGCAGCGTTGGTCGTTGAGCACCCAGAAGTGGCTGGTTTTATCGTGCAAGGGCCAGTGAGTGAGCCGTGGAAAGCCATCTTCCAATATCAATTCACCGCTGTGATCCTGCCCTATCTGCATGCAGTAGCCCCCGATGGCAATGTGGTTACCTCGACGCTGACCGCAGTTGTCAATGGCAATGGCGGCTTGGTGGCTAAAGGAGCGCCCTTATATCTTGTGGATATAACCACCCCACAGACCGCAACGCTCACCCTCAATCCTTTCTTCGATAAGAACCAGGATGGCAAGATCAACATTGACAGCGAACTTGCCCCCAACATTGATGCGTATTTGGATCAACTTTTCCAAAGCGTCTTTGCGATCTACGCGCCCGGTCGTGCGTTGCCAACCGTAACCGAGCAAGCGCCCAAGCTCAAAATGCCGGTGCTCATCTTACAAGGCGAGAACGATGCGAACGTGCCGGTGGCAGGAACGCGCAAACTGAATGACGCGTTAAACGCCAACCCGGATCACACGCTCAAAATCTATCTGGGTCTAGGCCATACATTAGGCCCGGCCACCAGTGCGATCGATGACAATTTTCGCCCGATTGCGCAGCCGCCCCGCCAAGATTTAGCAGCCTGGCTAAAAACCCATACTCACTAAAGGAGGTGGCAAATGAAAGGCGACAACCGCCGAGATTCCTGGTGAGCCAGGATCGACAGTCGTGCCACGGTTAACCTAGTCCAAGCCGAAGCAAAGCGAAAGGAGTTCATAGGATGTCCAATCAACCGCATATCATCGTTATCGGCGGCGGTTTTGGTGGTTTGAATGTCGTCAGGGCCTTGCAGCATGCCCCCGTTCAAATCACGCTGGTGGACCGTCACAATTATCACCTGTTTCGACCTTTGCTTTATCAAGTTGCGATGGCAGGTTTGTCGCCGGCCGATATCGCCTCACCCTTGCGCGTCATCTTCAAGCGCGACAAAAATGTGCGAACTATCCTGGCCGAGGTCACCGATATTAATGCCGAACAGCGCCAGGTGATCTTGGCGACCGGCGAACAACTCGCCTATGACAGCCTGGTGGTGGCAACGGGTGCGGTCTACGACTATTTTGGACACGCCGACTGGCCACAACATGCTCCCAGCCTTGAAACGGTTGAAAGCGCGTTGGCAATTCGACAGCGTTTGTTGGCGGCGTATGAGGCGGCAGAGTTGGAAGTAGATTTGGCTAAACGCCAAGCCTTGATGACATTCGTCATTGTGGGTGGTGGCCCGACGGGCGTAGAACTAGCTGGCGCGATTGGCGAAATGGCGAACCATACACTACGCGAAAATTTCCGCACGATCGACCCAACGACGACTAATGTGCTTCTGGTCGAGGCGCTTGACCGCCTTTTGGTCGGCTTTCCAGACGATTTAGCCGCTAAGGCACGCCACGCGCTGGAAAAACTCGGCGTCACCGTGCGCACCAACACCAAGGTGATTGACATCGCCGACCAACAGATCACCGTCCAGACCGGCGATCACGTCGAACAGATCGCCTGTCGCACGATCATGTGGGCGGCTGGCGTCAAAGCCAATCGGCTGGGCCAAGTGCTTCAGCAACGCGCCGGCGCAGAAATTGACCGCAAAGGCCGCATCAAGGTGCTGCCGAACCTGACCCTGCCCCATCATCCCGAAATCTTTGCGATTGGTGATATCACCTATTTTGAACAAGATGGTAAGCCATTGGCCGGGCTGGCCCCGGTTGCCATTCAACAAGGCCAACATACGGCCAAACAAATTTTGCGGCAGTTGGCTGGTCAACCGTTGCAACCGTTTCGCTATTGGGATAAGGGGATTATGGCGACGATTGGTCGGGCGTCGGCGGTGGCGGATATTAAAAATATTCATCTGAGCGGCTATCTAGCCTGGCTGGCCTGGTTATTTATCCATGTCATTCAATTGATCGGCTTTCGTAACCGTCTGTCGGTTTTGCTCCAGTGGGCGTGGAACTATTTCTCCTATTCGCGCTCTGTTCGTCTGATCGTCGGACGCAACCCCGCGTTAAACGCGGCCGAACCAAGCAACGAACAATCCATCTCTAAAATTGATCCGCAAGCGAAGGCTGAACGCTATGACAAACCAACAAGCTAGCAATAAGGCAACCCAAATCCAGCAACTGGGCGACGAGGTGCGTGCCTTAGAAGCGTCGCCCTTGTTCGCTTACCGCACAGAAAACAACTATGCAGCCGTGATCGGCGAAGGCAATGTCGATGCGCAGATTATGTTTATCGGTGAGGCGCCGGGTGAACAGGAAGCGAAACGTGGGCGGCCCTTTGTGGGCGCCTCTGGCCGCTTTTTGGATGAACTGCTGAAGTCGATTGGCTTACAGCGCACCGATGTCTATATCACCAATGTGGTCAAAGACCGGCCACCAGAAAATCGCGATCCGACGAGTGCGGAAATCCAATTGTACACGCCCTTTCTCGTCCGCCAGGTGGCGATCATCCAGCCCCGGGTAATTGTCACGCTGGGCCGGTTTGCGATGGACTTTGTCCTAGAATTATTCCAAATGGCAGAGCAGGGCCAAAAAATCAGCGTATTGCACGGCAAACTGCTCCAGGCGCAAGCGGCTTACGGGCCGCTTGCCGTTTTACCTTTGTTCCATCCTGCGGTAGCGCTTTATGCCAGTGAACGCAAACAAACTTTATTCGAAGATTTTCAGGCTTTGAAACAGTTTATTTAGACAGCAGACAACGACATAGGGCCTCATTGATTGACGAACGCTCAGTCATCCAGAAAAGGAAATATTTATGCAAAACGAAGATGTCAATAAACGTCGCTTTCGCACCGAGGAACAATTGGAGGAAGATCTGCGCGAAAGTGACGAATTACCATATGATGAAGCGCTTGGTGAGGGTCCGATCGTGGAGGTGAGCTTGGAGGAACTCTATGAAGAAGCCAGCGACCCCGACAACGATCTTGGCATTGAAGAGCTGGTTGACACCCGGCATACCGACGGTAGCACCACGAACCCACAGCAAGCCTGGGAGCAGGGGTTGGTCTATACGCCGCCTGATGACCCACCAGTTATACCAAGCGACGATCTTCAAAACGCAGAAATTGCGGCGGGTTTTGCGCAGAGCATGGAAGCTACCGATACTGATTATGAAGGATCGCCAAAGCGGGCGAACAGTGATGATCTGGATTTAGAGGAAGAGATTCAAGCGGCGTTCCGCTATAACAGCGAAACGGCGCATTTAGATCTAAGCAAAATCGAAGTACATCTCAACCATGGCAAGGTGTACTTGTATGGCTTTGTCCAGAGCGACGATGATATTGCCATTGTCGATTACCTGATCAGAGATTTGGATGGTGTCGTCGATGTGGAGAACTTTCTAGAAGTAGAAGGGTTGGACGATGAAGGGGATGGCTGATATGTAACACGCATTGTCAACATGTAGAACAAACGGGGCTGCCTTTAGGCAGCCCCGTTTGTTTGTGGCAAAACGCTAAGGGTCTGTCCAGAAATAAACGGTACGACTTTGTTGATAACACAGGTGTAGTTGTCCAAAAACTCATCTAAGTTATTTCTGGACAGACCCTAAGTAATCGTCCGAAATTAAGTTAACCATCTCGACGGTCAGACAAACTTCTCGGAAGATCATATCTTCAAGTTATTTCTAGACGATTACTTAGTTTCGGCTCGGCGTGCAGTTGCACCATTGTCAACTATAGCAGAAAGGCAGGCGACAAATATACGCCCGGCCTTTCTCTATCAGTAACGAGCGTTGACGCTCATTACTTGGTTACGGTGCCAGTCGCAGTCATCATCTCGGTGCCAGTCATCATCGCCGTGCCCGTCATCATTGGGGTGCCAGTCATCATCTCGGTGCCCGTCATCATCGGGGTGCCGGTCATCATTGCCGTACCCGTCATCATCGCCGTGCCGGTCATCATAGCGGTGGCTTCCGTAGTAGCCGTATCAGTTGCCGCTGCACCAGTACTAGGGGTGGCCGTCGCGCCGCCTGAAGGGGCAGGACAGGCTGCCAATACCAGGGACAAAATGGTCATTACGCCAACTGAAATTAAAAAACGCTTCATATTATGAGTCTCCTTGTGTGTGCTTGGTGTAAATGTGATAGTAGTTTTTTTCTGATGAGTAAAATCTTTACTGTGTATAGCACTCAACCTTACCTAAATTGCTCGTGCATGAATCTATATGGACAGGACCTACACCGGTCCAAGTTGTCTGCATTGCCCCAGCTTTAATGCGCACACTGGATAAAGTTGATGGCAAAGCATTCAACATTTAACGGTGCACCTCCTGGTAATTGGCGGTTACTACGGCCTTGCTAGAAGGCTGAATACCCTTGCCATATTGATTGGCATAAACTTGCGTGAATTCAGCGCCTAAAAAGAGAATTTGCGTCGAGTAGTAGACCCACAGCAAAAAGACGACAAGCGAACCAGCAGCCCCATAGGCTGAACTGGTATTACCCAAATAGAGACCGAGTAAAAACTTACCAATCGTAAAGAGTAAGGCAGTAACGGCTGCGCCCAACCAAACATCGTGCCAGGCAATTTTGGCATCAGGCAGAACCTTGTAAATGAGGCCAAAGAGTAAAGTAACAACCCCAAAAGAGATAACAAAATTGACAACTTGCCATAACCAGCCTGCACCAGGCAGCAAATGATCAAACCAAGTGGAAAGGATGGTTAAAACGGCGCTCAATACAAGCGAAACGAGCAGGAGAAAGCCAATACCCAGGACTAGAGTAAAGGATAAGAAGCGCTCTTTAATCGTTGCCCAGATGCCGCTGGTCTTCTTGGCTTCTATATCCCATATGGCATTGAGTGAGCTGTGCAGTTGCTCAAATACATTCGTTGAACCCCACAGCAGAGTAGCAATGCTCAGAATACCAGCGATTGTACCAACAGTGGGCTTATGGGCGTTGGCAATCACATCCTGAATGAATTTAGCCCCTTCAGTGCCAACAATCCCCTGAATTTGCGCCACCAATTGACCACGGGCAGCCTGTTCTCCATAGAAAAAGCCGACGATGGCGATTATAATAATGAGCAGCGGCGCAATCGAAACCGCCGTATAATAGGAAAGCGCCGCCGCCAGCACGGAAGCGTTATCATCACTCCATTCCTTGTAGGTTGCTTTTAGCAATGACCAAATTGTCTGCAATTTCATGACTAATCCTGTTCTACAAAAAATTAAGCGATTGTCCAATTACCATCTAAAAAGCTGCGTCGTGCTGGTCTGGCTTCATGGCAAGCAACAAAACCGCAGCCCGAAATTGCGGCATGTTTATGCTGTGCTGGGGCCGCTTCGCAAAGTCGCGGCGAACTTTATGTGCCTGATCGACTTTGCAGGCATTTATACAATTGCAGCCACTAGACGCTAACTTATACCGGTTGTAAGACGAATTCAAAAACCAACAGGTGTAATTAAAATGAAGTAAAAAAGCTGATAAGCTTGCCTATCAATGCAATAATGTCGTTTTCTATTTTCCTAACAGCGGACAAGCGGGTTGTATTTCCCCTGCTATTGATTAGCCTTACATGATGGTACAAAATTTAACAAAAAGTGTCGATGGGCCAAGGTATAGTCCTGAGGTATATGTCAAGGTATAGCTTTGGTATAAGTCATTTTTGCGGCGCAGGCGGCGAAGCGCAATGGCGATATTATCAAGCTGATGTACCGAAATTCTATCCCCTTTCTATAGCTGGATGCATTGTCGAAAGCGTTGGCTCATGATAGTTTAGAACTAAGGTTCGTTCAAAGTTTTTAGATAAATTCCGACCACGGCGTCACCATAATAGGGGCCAGGAAAGATTGTGAAAACGCGATGAATAATTATCAGAAGTTGGCATTAGGCGTCGTGACCGGTTTAGCAGCCGCCACGCTGTTGGCGAAAACGCGCCAGACACCCGCTACTTTGGCTGGCCAAACCGTGCTAGTGACCGGTGGATCACGCGGGCTGGGATTTGTGCTGGCGCGTGAATTTGCGCGCGCAGGCTGCGCTATCGTCATCTGCGCGCGTGGCGAGTCTGCCTTGGAACAAGCGCGGCTTGAACTCAAAGCCGAAGGGGCGCGCGTGCTGGCGGTGCCCTGTGATGTCACGGAGCAGGCGCAAGTAGAAGATTTGGTGCAGCAGGCCAACCGCTATTTTGGGGGCATCGATATCTTGGTGAACAATGCGGGGGTGATCCAAGTGGGGCCGTTTCTGAATGATACAGTTCAGGATTTTGAAAATGCGCTGGACACGATGTTTTGGGGTGTACTATATCCTACGTTGGCGGTGTTGCCGCAGATGTTAGCACGGAAAAATGGCCGGATTGTCAACGTTACGTCGATTGGTGGCAAAGTTAGTGTGCCACATCTGCTCCCTTATGTCTGTGCCAAATTTGCCGCTACCGGTCTTTCCGAAGGCTTACGCGCCGAACTAGCCCAGAGCGGCATTACGGTGACGACGATCATTCCTGGCTTGATGCGCACCGGATCGCATCTTAACGCCTTGTTTAAAGGCCGACAGCCAGCAGAATTCACTTGGTTTTCGTTGGGCGCTACCCTGCCGTTCATTTCGATGGATGCCGAGCGTGCGGCCCAGCAGATTGTAGAAGCCACCAAACGGGGCGAAGCAGAGCGCATTCTTTCCATCCCGGCCCATTGGCTAGCCAGCTTTCACGGTCTATTTCCTGGCCTGACCAGCGATTTGTTAGGTCTGGTCAGTGCGACTTTGTTGCCGGCGGCGAGTGAAGCCGGCATCGGCATTGCACGCGGGATGGAAGTACAGGTAGCGCTTTCACCAGCACGCGCCGAGGTACTCCATCTGCTCACCACGTTGGGGCGCAGGGCGGCGGAACGTTTTAATCAGTACGCAGCTCGCTAAGGAATGACGAATAAATAAGTCATGTTACGCAGGCCACCAGAGGTAGAGCCACGATATATCGTGGCCGTACGGACGAGAAGCTGCGTAACGTGAGTAAATAAGTTATCCATTGCGGAGATTAAAGCGTAGAGATTGGCGATGACAGGTCAACAATCTCCAATCTCTACGCGCCCAAACGTGAAGTAGAACGCAGAGAATACGGAATTTTATAGGGAACCGGTCTGGTTTGCCTCAATCAGCTTACCTTGCTCTAAGGCCATTCGCTGGCGAACTGCGTCACTCACATAGGATTCGCCATCCAAAACACGCCGAATGGCCTGGACCATCACTTCGGCCAACCCGGCCTTGACCAGATAGCCTTTCGCCCCCGCTTGCAAGGCTAACTTGGCATAAAGTGTCTCTTCATGCCCCGAGATCACTAATGCCGGCAAGTCAGGATGTGACACTTTGAGTTGGTTAAGTAACTCGATGCCGTTTATGCCAGGCAATGAGATATCGACTAGCACCAAATCGGGCGCAGTGCGTGGAATTAGTTCCAGGGCCTGGTTTGCACTTCCAGCCTCACCACACACCTCAAGATCGGGTTGGCGCTGGATTAGCCGAACATAGGCTGAGCGGATGACAGGATGATCTTCAACAATGAAAAGTTTATACGGCATCGATCAGTTCCTCTTGATCGCTCTAAAATTTAATTATGCTAAAACTTGATCTTGACCACTGGGGAGGTGGGTTTCAAATTAGGACCTCATGTACCGCAGACGCTCGTCCGTACGGCCACGATATATCG
>JBBREZ010000132.1:0-14717 GCA_038225095.1 Caldilineales bacterium | reverse complement strand
CACGACACGTCGCATAATTCCTCCGCTGTTGGTAAGACAGTAGTCAATAGTTGGTAGCACAGTAAGCAGTAGACAGTAGACAGGGTCATTCGTCCAATTATTCGAGTGACAGAAATATGCGGATTATCATATCATAAGGCGTAAAGAACCGACAAGAAATTATTAGGAAAATAATCATAAAAATTCGGAAGGGCTTCCTCACCCCCAACCCCCTCTCCTGAACTCTATCCTTCGATTCAGGAGACCCTCCCGGGGTGAGGCCTGCCCTTACACATGGCTCGCAAAGCTGGGGACTAGCCAGATTAATAGTGTGAGCGTGTAGAGCACACCGACGATGGCCCCGACAAAGACCTCGGTCGCTGTGTGGCCGAGGAGTTCTTTTAATTCTTGCTCTCTAATCGGCTGGCCGCTGAAGAATTCGCGAATAATCCGATTCAGCACCCTGGCCTGTTTACCACTTTCCTGGCGTACGCCGCGTGCATCGTACATCACAATCACAGCGACAACCGCCGAGATCGCAAAGAGTGGGCTGCCCAGGCCATAGTCATAGCCGATAACGGTCACCAGGCTGCTCATCATCGCCGAATGGCTGCTGGGCATGCCCCCTGTGCGGCCAAGCACGTGCAGGTCAAATATGCCTCGGCGCGCTCCTTCCCAAAAAAACTTGAACAATTGCACGAGGATTGCTGCGCTGAGTGGAATCCACAACGAAGCATTAGACCACAAACCGCGCATTGCCGTTATCCTTCTTGCCAGCCTACAAAAGGCGTTGTTTGATGGCCCGGTTGCCAGAGGCTCACCCGTAATTCGGCCTCGTCCAGTTTCTGGGTACAATAGGTGGCTAACTTGATCCCTTGTTCGTAGAGCGCCA
The DNA here is from genome assembly GCA_038225095.1 of Caldilineales bacterium. Taxonomy (GTDB): domain Bacteria; phylum Chloroflexota; class Anaerolineae; order Caldilineales; family Caldilineaceae; genus JAPLGZ01. The sequence goes on along the minus strand of JBBREZ010000132.1, from coordinate 13,846 downwards.
ACGATTCTTCGAGCGGCAACTCGCCAATCTCCAGGGCTTGTAAAATTGTTTCTAACTGGGTAAAAGCCACTTCATAGCTTAGATCGTTGGCAATTTCGCCAGCCGGTTTGCTCTTTACTTTGCTCATTGAAAGAATTCCTTGGGCGCTAACCCATCAGTCGCAGTGCCCGCTAGGCACCTGAATGGATAGCGGTTAATGGCTAACAATCATATAAATTCTTCCTGCTCTGGTGGCACATATCACTTATCAGTATACCAGATTATGGAGTTAGGTGGAGAAATCAAAGAGTTGGATAGGACTATATCGAAGACAAGAAAAGCTTAAAAAGTGGCGTCTTGCTCTGTTTTATCGATCAGGGATAAGCGGCTAGATACAGGATGGGCAAGTATAGTATAATCGGTTTGCGACGTATTGGCCGGCCCAATTAAAGACCAACCAATTGTCATTACGCTATTACCTGCGCTTCTGCTAAACCATGCTTCTATCGATCACTTGAATGAATGATCAGTACCAGATGATACCAACAGAATATCCTGCCGGTTGGGACGATGAACTGAGTGCCGAAGCGCGCACCGGTTTGCTTGCATTGAACGCGGGGCATTACTTCGAGCAGCATGAATATCTAGAAACGGCCTGGCGCGCTGAAACACGCCCCATTCGCACCATGTACCAGGGCATTTTGCAGATTGGGTTGGCCTGCTTGCAAATTGAACGGGGCAATTGGGCCGGCGCGGTCAAGATGTTTAGGCGTGGCCTGCCGCGCCTGCGTCCGCTGCCCAACGTCTGCCAAGGAGTCAATATCAGCGCCTTCCGGGCAACCGCCGAAACGATTTACACCGAAATTACCGACCTTGGTCCTGAACGGCTCCATGAATTTGATCAGAGCCGTTTTCCGAAAATTCAGTTCAGGTAGACGGTAGTAGGTAGTACGGGTGCTTCTGCTCGTTCCAGCGCTCTGCGTTGGAATGCAGTCTGGACGCCGCGGATGAGTACATCCGACCGCGTCCCTTTTATCGCGTGTACAACTCGACGCGGAGCGTCAGGAATACGTTCCCACGCGCCCAGGGGGCACCCGGCGTGGGGAACGAATAGCGCTTATCTGATACCGTCTACCGTTTACCTACTTCCACTACCTGCCGAATTGCCTCTACAATCAATGCGTGTTCCGCCGCGTGCAGCCGCGCAGCATACGCTTCCAACGTGTCTTCAGGCTGAAAAGGCACCACCGTCTGCGCAATCACCGGGCCCGCATCTAAGGTCGGGATGACGTAATGCACCATGCAGCCGCTCTGTGTAAGCTTGCCTTGCTGGAAGAGCTGATAGGCCAGCTCGATCACATCCTTGCCCGGCAACATGCCTGGCAGCGCAGGGTGCAAGTTGATGATGCGCCCCGCAAAGTGGTCGAAAAAGCCCACACTGAAGATATGCATCCAACCGGCCAGGACCAGCAAATCGGGCTGATAGGCGTTGATTTTGTCGACCAGATCGGCGTCATACACGTCGCGGCTTTTGCCCGCGTCGGTATAAGGTTTGAGTGGCGCGTACAGCGTAGGAATGCCTGCTTGCACAGCCCGCACCAGTCCATACGCCTGCTTGCGATTGGAGACAACCAGCACCACTTCGGCGCTCAACGTTCCGGCGCTAATCGCATCCAGAATGGCTTGGAGATTGCTGCCTGATCCTGAAATAAACACAACCAAGCGCTGCCTGAGTAAACTAGACATACTGCACCCCAGTTGGACCGTTGACGATCTCGCCTACGCGGTAACAATCTTCAGCCAAAATGGCCTGCACCTGCGCAGCTTGGTCGGGCGGCACGATGACGAGCATGCCCAGGCCCATGTTGAAAACGTGTAACATTTGCACTGCTGGCACCTCACCCAGTTGTTGGATCAAGTCGAAAATCGGCAACACTGGCCAACTGCCCAGTCGGATCACCGCGCGCAGCCCTGACGGTAGAATCCGTGGCAAATTATCGGTGATGCCGCCGCCCGTAATGTGGGCCAGCCCATGCACAGCAACGCTTGCGGCCCACAATTGCTGAATTTCGGCCAGATAACAACGATGCACGGCGAGCAGCGCTTCGCCAATCGAGCCGTGCAGTGTGGGGTGCGTCGCTGTCCAGTTCAGCGAATCGAGCACGGTGCGCGCCAAGGTGTAGCCATTGGTATGCAGGCCAGTGGAAGGCAACCCAATGATCACGTCGCCCGCCTGGATGTGGCTGCCATCGAGCAATTGCGCGCGATCAACCACCCCAACAATCGTACCGGCCAAGTCGATTTCGTTGGGCAGATAGACACCCGGCATCTCCGCCGTTTCGCCACCTAAGAGCGCACAGCCAACATCTCGGCAAGCAGCGGCAACGCCCGTCACCAGCGTCGCAATCTGCTCTGGCGCAAGGCGCGCCGAGGCCACATAGTCCAGAAAAAAGAGCGGGCGCGCGCCTTGCACCAAAATGTCGTTGACACAGTGATGCACCAGATCGCGCCCAATCGTGTCCCAGCGGCCAAGTTTGCCCGCCACTTTAGTTTTTGTACCAACCCCATCGGTCGAAGCGACCAATACGGGCGCGGCTAAATTTTTGAGATTCGTTGCATCGTATAAACCACCAAATGATCCAATGCCGGCCAGCACTTCTGGCCCATAGGTGGCCCGCACGGCCGTCGCCATCAGGTCAACGGCTTGTTGCCCAGCGGCAATGTTTACACCGGCCTGTGTATATGCGTCCTCTTGCTGCACGCTACCCTCGCTTTGTGTGGCGCGATTGAATGAAGGCTTGACCCCTCCCCTGCTGGGAGAGAGCAAGTCACGGGACAAAACGCGTCACTTCGTCCGTCCCTCATCAGTCCCCTCCCTTATCAGGGGAGGGTTAGGGAGGGGTCAAGCCTTACGATTTCGATAAGTACGGAGCCTCACCCCCGCGCCCAGGGGGCTCCCGCTCTCCTGAAACAAAGGACAGTTTTCAGAAGAAGGGAGAACTGCATGCGGCTCTAGCTCCCCTCTTCTGAAACACACTTTTTCGTTCAGGAGAGCGGGAGCCCCCCTGGGCGCGGGGGTGAGGCAAGATTTTCAAGCTCACAATTCGCTCAAGGCGTTTGCGCCCCAATATCTTTGCGATAATGCATACCCGCAAAATGCACTTGGTGCACACCGGCATAAGCCCGCGCCAACGCTGCTGGCAAATCCTCACCGCGCCCACTGATCGCCAAGACGCGCCCGCCTGCCGTTACCACCTGGCCCTGCTGCTGCGCCGTACCGGCATGGAAAATGAAGAGATCCGCTTGATTAGCCGAAGTTAAACTAATGGACTGTGCAGCAAGCCCAGTAATTGGCAAGCCAACTGGATAGGCGCCTGGATAGCCACGGGAAGCCAAGACCACAGTGGCACAGGCGCCAGTGGTTGTTTGAAGCGGTACCTGATCGAGCCGCTTTTCAATGCAGGCCAAGAGAACCTCTAGTAGATTGGTGATCAGCGGCAGCAGCACCTGGGTCTCCGGGTCACCGAAACGACAGTTGAATTCCAGTGCCATTGGTCCCTGTGGCGTGAGCATCACCCCGGCATAGAGCACGCCGACATAGGGTGTTCCACGCTGGGCCATACCGGTGACAGCCGGTTGAAGCACCGTTTGCATCATTTGTTCTACCAACGCCGCATCGACATCCGGCGCTGGCGCATAAGCTCCCATGCCGCCTGTATTCGGCCCTTGATCGCCGTCATTAATGCGTTTGTGATCGCGCGCAGGCGGCATCGCGACCACAGTCTTGCCATCGGTGAAAGCCAGCAGCGACACTTCTGGGCCAGCCAAGCGTTCTTCAATTACCACAATTTCGCCTGCTGCACCCAACGTCCGTTCGACCAGCAACATGTGCAGGGCGCTAAACGCCTCGCCCGCATTGTTACAGACAAAAACCCCTTTGCCAGCCGCCAACCCATCGGCTTTAATGACCAATTCTGCGGACCGTTGTGTTTGCTGGCGCACGTAGGCGCAGGCTGCTTCATAATCGTGAAAAGCGGCAAAGGCAGCCGTCGGGATGCCCTGGGTTTGCATAAACGTCTTCGCGAATTGCTTAGAGCCTTCTAATTGGCTGGCCGCCTGACTGGGGCCGAAAATTGGCAACCCGGCCTGTTGAAATTGGTCGACAATGCCAAGCGTGAGCGGTAGTTCTGGTCCCACCACGGTCAGATCAATCGCCTGTTGCTGGGCAAATTGAAGCAGACCTGTGATGTCATCTACCGCCAGCGGCACGTTGGTTGCCGGCGCGCGCCCAGGCAATGCCGGCCAACTGGTGCCTGCGTTACCCGGTGCCACAAAAATTGCTTCTACCTGCGGGGATTGCGCCAACGCCCAGGTCAGCGCATGCTCACGCCCTCCAGCGCCAACGACCAAAATCTTGAGCAAGCGCACGTTTAATTCCCCCACACCTTTTCGAAGACCAGATTTTCCCGACTATCGCTAAAGAGCCATTCGGGGATGTTGATTGGATAGCGGCCAGAGAAGCAGGCGGTGCAATGGCCGCACCCGCTTGGCTCCTGGGTCTCTTCCACCGCAGCCAGCATCCCTTCCAGGCTTAAAAAGGCCAGGCTGTCAGCGCCAATCTGCTGACGAATTTCTTCAATGCTCAATTGATTGGCAATCAATTCTTTGCGCGTCGCCATGTCCACGCCCATGAAACAAGGATGGCGCACCGGCGGCGATGAGACGCGCACATGGATTTCGCTGGCACCGCCTTCGCGCAGCAATTGCAAGAGCGGGGCCACGGTCGTGCCGCGCACAATCGAATCGTCGATCAGTACGACGCGCTTGCCTTTAAGATTCGCCGTGAGCGGATTATATTTGAGCCGCACCCCCACCTGGCGCAATTGGCTATCTGGCTGGATAAAAGTGCGCCCAATATAGCGGTTCTTGATCAGCCCCTCGGTGTAGGGTAGCCCCGATTCAAGGCTATAGCCAATCGCGGCGGGCGTGGCCGAGTCTGGCACCCCAACCACAATATCGGCGGGCACGGGCGCTTCACGCGCCAACTGGCGCCCCAGCCGCTGTCGCACATCGTGCACAACCTGGTTTTCCAACAACGAGTCGGGGCGGGCAAAATAGACATATTCAAAAGAGCAGAGCGCTCGACCGGGCGATGCTTGCCCCACCATCGAGGTGACGCCATTGCGATCCAAGCGCACAACCTCACCCGGTTCAATCTCGCGCAGATATTGCGCACCGATGGTTAGGAGCGCACAAGATTCCGAGGCCACGACATAACCGCCGTCAAGCTCACCCAAGCAAAGCGGGCGTAGACCCACTGGGTCGCGCACGGCATACACGGCATCGCGCGTGAGGATTGTCAGTGAATAAGCGCCTTCGGCCACCTGCATAAAGGCCCGAATGCGCTCAATCCAACGGTCGTCATCCGTGTGACCATTGCCATTTTTGTGCCACTGCGTTGCGGCGGGCGCAGCTAACATTTGGACGATCACCTCGCTGTCCGACGTAGAGGAGAGGCCTACGCCGCGCTTTAACAACCCCTGGCGCAATTGGACCGCATTGGTCAGGTTGCCATTGTGCCCCAAGGCTAGCGGACCATCGATGGTCTCGATCAGGTAGGGTTGCACATTGCGAATGTGCGAAGAACCGGTGGTCGAATAACGGGTATGCCCAATTCCCAGATGACCAAGCAAGGGACTCAGATTCTGTTCATTAAAGACCTGAGAGATGAGTCCCATGCCTTTGTGTGAATAAGTGGCATGACCATCGCTAGTGGTGATCCCAGCGCCTTCCTGACCCCGATGTTGCAGCGCGTACAACCCAAAAAACGTGAGCCGCGCCACATCCCGACCCGGTGCATAGACGCCAAAAATGCCACACTCTTCATGGATTTCGGCGTCATTCCAAGGTTCTAGCATGCTCTGATTTCCCTTTCACTATGGGGGCTGCTACAAACTTAACAATTATAGTATAGATGACGGTGGATGCGAAAGCTATAAACATATTGCAGGCTATCACTTTTCGCGTGACAAAGTTTCGATCTGCTCCCAGGTAAGTTGTTCCAAACTTTCGATTTGCAGGCAAGTAGGTCCGGCCTGGGTGGTGAGCATGGCGTGAAAGGCCGCCGTCTGGATCACTTTGCCGACTGCGACGCTGGTCATGCCCCCGCGCCGTGCGGCCGCAATGCCGGCCAGGCTGTCTTCGATCACGAGACAAGCGTGCGCCGCAACGTTCACGGCTGCCGCCGAATTGCGAAAGATGGCCGGATGCGGTTTACCCTGTGGCAGGCGCGCACCCGACATCAAATTATCAAAAAAATCGCCAATGCGCAACGCGTCTACCGACGCCACAATATTCGCCATCGGCCCAGACGAACTGATCACCTGGCGCAACCCCGCTTGTTGAAAACGTTCTAGCCAATCCCAAACCCCCGGCAGCAATTGGAGCCCTCGTTGGCGCAAAAGATCTCGATAGATGCTCTCTTTCTGGTTGGAAACGGCTTCAATCTGGTCTGGTGTTGCGCTTTGGCCCAATAGATCGGGCAAAAGCTCGCGATTGTTACGACCAAAGCTTGCCATAAACTTCGCATAGCTATATTCGATGCGTAACGCCGTCATGGTCGCTTGCCAGGCCGCAAAGTGAAAGGCTTCGGTATCGGCCAGTGTACCATCCAGATCCCACAAGATAACTTGCATGCTCAAGGTCCCCACTCGCTCAATCGAATCCTGTTCACTTAGAGATTGTAGCGCATTGCATGAATTATAGTTGTATTAACGACATGGCAAGTCGTATAATTAATGACAAGGCTGTTCAGCGTAGTTTTGTTCTCCATAAAGGGTATGGTGATGAAGTCAATTGAATTACCAAATTTATCCATCGAGCAAATGAATGAGGTGGATCGGTTGATGTGCGAAGATTATCAGATCGAACTGTTACAAATGATGGAAAATGCCGGCCATCATCTTGCCCTTTTAGCCAAACGTCTGTTGGATGATGACGTTACCGACCGTGCGATTGTCGTGTTAGCGGGGCGAGGCAGTAAAGGCGGCGGTGGCTTGGTGGCGGCGCGCCATTTGTTAAACTGGGGGGCATGGATGCAGGTGCTGCTCACCCATCCCCTGACGGATTATACCGGCATTCCGGCGCAACAATTGGCCGTTTTACAGGCGATGGATGCACCGTTGGCCTGGGCCGAGGAAGGCTGGGAATTGCCGCCTGCCGATCTGATCATCGATGCAATGATTGCCTATGACCGGCGTGGCGATTTACAGGGCAAAGTGCTTGATTTGATTCAACTGGCAAACAGCAGCGCAGCGCCCATCCTCAGCTTGGAAGCGCCGAGCGGTCTCGACCTGGCAACCGGCCAACTCTATACGCCGCACATTCGCGCCGCAGCTACGATGACCCTCGCCTTGCCGAAAGTGGGGTTGCTCATCGAGCCTGGTTTGAGTGCAACTGGTCAACTCTATTTGGCTGATATTAGTGTGCCGCCCCAACTTTATGCGCGCCTGGGTCTGGAAGTGCCGCCGCTGTTTGGCCGCGACCCAATCGTCCCGCTAGACGTAATAGAGGGTAAAGCTGTGATTGTTGTGCCATGAGGGGAGAGATTAGGAGATTGAGCGATGAAGAACGAGTAATCGCTTAATCTTCTAATAGACAAACCAAATAAAGGTTGCACATTTGTAGAGGCAAGGTATACCGTGCCCGTCCAGTTGGATTGTGCAGAGTCTATTTGGTTTGTCTATAATCTCCGCTTTATGCTTACCTTAATCACCTTGACTGATGCCTATTTAGGATAGCTATGGACCAATTAAGTAACTTTTCATTAAACTCTTACGCTTTGCTCGGCTATGCCTTGATTTTCTTGGGGCTGGTTGGCGCGGTTGTGCCTGTGTTGCCAGGACCACCCTTGATCTGGCTGGGTGCATTGGCCTGGGCCTGGGGAGATCATTTTACCAAAATTCATTGGCCCACGCTGGTGGGCTTAGGCATCTTGGCCCTGGTGGCCTGGGGCGCTGATATTTTTTTAACGACGGTGCTGAGTCGCCGCGCTGGCGCGAGCTGGCGGTCGCTTGGCGGCGCGATTTTGGGCGGCATCGCTGGGGGCGCTTTTCTCAGTCAAATTCCCATTTTGGGTACGCTAGCCGGGGCCCTGATTGGTTCTGTGATCGGCATGTGGCTGGTGGAATATTTGATCAAGCGGAACAGTCGTACGGCCACCGCTGCTGTGTATGCCTTTATGGCCGGTTCGCTGCTTAATATGGTGCTTGAGATTGTTGTTTCACTCGTCATGACCTTGATCTTTGTTTGGCAGGCATTTTTATAACTCTCCTTACGCTCGGTGGCGTAGGATGGGTCAGCCGCACCACGATCACGGATGGAATGCTCAGGTGGTGCGGCTGACCCATCCTACACTGGTAGCTGCGTAACATTAGTTTATAAAATAGAGATAAGAGGTAGACAGGGCACACGACTTGTCTACCTGCGATCTCTTCCACTACACTTTGGATTTCACTATGCGCGCCGTGATCTTTGTCAATGGGCTTGTGACTGACTATGTAACGCTGGCCCGTTGGCTGCGCCCGGATGATTTTCTGATCGGCGCAGATGGCGGCACCTTACACTGCCTGGCGCTAGGGCGACAACCGCAGGTGGTTGTTGGTGATTTGGATAGTTTGGAGCCAGCGCTGGTCGAGCAGTTGATGGCGCAAGGTGTCCAAATTGAGCGCCATTCACCGATTAAAGATCAGACGGATCTGGAACTTGCCATCGAATGCGCCCACCGGTACGCCGCCGATGAAGTACTGCTCTTAGGCGCGCTGGGTGGCCGCCTAGACCAGATGCTGGCGAATGTGCTGATTCTGGCCCGCCAGGCGTGGCCTTTCTCGCTGCGGCTTGTTGATGAGACGCAGATCGCTCAAGTTTTACGCGGCGGCGAGACGTTGCGTGTGGATGCACCGGTTGGCAGCACTTTGAGCGTGATCCCACTCAGCGAAAGCGTCACCGGCATTACCTACGCTGGCTTAGAATATCCACTCGTTAATGCAACCCTGCCCTTTGGGAGTACGCGCGGCATTAGCAACGTGGTGCAAAGCGTGCCAGCGACGATCCAACTGGCGACCGGTGTATTATTAGTGATCCAAAAGTTGTGCGAAGACAGGGCTAGCGATTAGATAACGCCGAAATAAATTTAATCTTCATCATTCGACCTGCTTGTCGTCGCTAACCTCGTCTTCACGTTCTGGACGATGATTTTTGTGGGCTAAGCGCCAGACCACGATCAAGGCCACGGCCAGCGCGATTACCTGGCTGGCGCGAAAATTTCCCCACAGCGTTGCCTCAGCGATAAAGGCATCCGTCACCAGGCGAATCAGACTATAGCCAAGCAGCGCCAATAGAATGGTGCGCCCAGGCTGGTTACCAGCGCTCCAGACCCAGAGCGCACCGAAGAGCAGTAATAAGCCTAGCGCCTGATAAAGCGCAACCGGGTGGCGCTGTTCGCCTAGATCGGTGAGCGCCCAGGGCCAGGTACTCGGCATGCCAACCAGCGAACCAGTGAGCCGCGCGCCAGTCGTCAGCAGCACACCCGCCGCCACTGCCCCAACCGTGAAGGCGGCTGCCACCCGCACCGGATCAAGTGCCTTGCGGATTAAGTAAAGATAAGCCACGATGATAGCAGCGATCACGCCGGGCCAGAGCACAAAACCACCGGGACGAATACTCAGTACCAAGAGCGGTTCTGACGTGTAGATGTCCCAAAACTGGATTACATTCCAGAGCCGCGCTACAGTTAAGCCGGCAACGAGCGCCAATAAACCCGTATTCCACAGATCGTCAGGAGCAAGATCCAGGCGTCTACCATAACGCCCGGTTACTTCGAGCGCCAACAAGACGGCGAAGAGGGTGATGATGGGACCAGTTGGTAACGTAAGCTGACCGAAAGATATGACAGGGGCCATAATGACCTATTTTCTGTTATACTCTTGTAAATTGCAAAATCCTCTACGTAATCGATCTGCACATTCATTTGCAATCATTCTATTCGCGCAGAATTAGACCAGACAACAGAAAGGAAGGAAACAAAGTATGCGTATTTTAATCACAGGTGGTGCTGGTTTCTTAGGTAGTCATCTCTGCGACCGCATGTTGGCCGAAGAGCACGATGTGATCGCAATGGACAATTTGATCACGGGTAGCACGGATAACATTGCTCACTTGGCTGGCAACAAACATTTCCAATTTATCGAACATAATGTCACAGATTATATATACCTCAAAGGTGACTTGGACGCCATTTTACACTTTGCCAGCCCAGCCAGTCCAGTGGATTACCTGGAATTGCCAATTCAGACGTTAAAGGTTGGCAGCCTGGGCACGCACAATGCGCTGGGCCTGGCGATGGCCAAGGGCGCGCGCATTCTCCTAGCCAGCACCAGTGAAGTCTACGGTGATCCGCAGATTCATCCACAAACCGAAGATTACTGGGGCCATGTCAACCCGATTGGCCCGCGTGGCGTCTATGATGAAGCCAAACGTTTTTCCGAAGCGATCACGATGGCTTACCATCGTCATCATGGTGTTCAAACGCGCATTATCCGTATTTTTAACACCTATGGCCCGCGCATGCGGCTTAACGATGGCCGCGTTGTGCCGAATTTTGTCAAACAGGCGCTGCAAGGCGAACCGCTGACGGTTTACGGTGACGGGGGTCAGACCCGCAGCTTCTGCTATGTCAGCGATCTGGTGGATGGCATCTATCGCTTGCTGATGAGCAACGAAGTGGAACCAGTGAATATCGGCAACCCCAGCGAGCTTACCATTCTGCAATTCGCTGAGCAGATCAATGCGCTCACAGGCAACAAAGGCGGCATTCGGCGTGAGCCATTGCCCGTCGATGATCCCAAACAACGCCAGCCCGATATTACCAAAGCGCGGCGCATCCTGGGCTGGGAGCCAAAAGTTGACCTGGCGCAAGGTATGAAGGAAACCATTGACTGGTTTGCACAACGCATTAGCAAGTAGGATTAATTTGGCAGGAGAATTACGGCTTCCGGCCTAGAAACTGTGCTAGACTCACTGCCCATTGATGCGGCCCATTTCTCTGTTCGCCGATGGGCTCGTAGAGCAACTCAGGTTTACAGTGCTAGCGGAGAATAACAATGACATGCCAACATGTTGACCAAATTCAGGATGTACAACCAAGCGCGCAAGGGTGCGAGGATTGCTTAAAAATCGGCGCGCAGTGGGTGCATTTGCGCATCTGCCTAATCTGCGGCCATGTCGGCTGCTGCGATTCGTCGCTCAACCAGCACGCGACCAAACATTTTCACACCACTGACCACCCGATTATTCAGTCATTTGAGCCACGCGAAAATTGGCTCTGGTGTTATGTTGATGAAGCAGTGATCGGCGAACGCAAAAAAAGTTGGCTCAAGTAGTTTGCTTGAATTTAGTATAGTGATCGTAGCAAAGGCCATGAGCATTAACAAATGATTTCGGCCATGTGTAGTCAGCATCCTCAAATGCGTTTCTATAGCCAAAGGAGCGCATCTGAGGATGCTGACTACACAGTGTGATGACCGGTTTAATGATTTACGCTCCGTGAGACGCTAGGTTTCTAGTCGCTGTGGCGACTTTTTACTGTCAGCAGCGGGATTTATCCCTGCGATAAATTGAACATAAACTCACTTGTGGTGTAGTATATACGCGTTGCGCGGTCTTTTCGCGCGCAACGCGTGTTCTGCTTTGTCCATCTTGAGGTTTTAGAATAGCCTACATGAATTTAGATCATATTCGTAATATCTCGATTATTGCCCACATTGACCACGGCAAGAGTACGCTGGCCGACCGTTTGATCCAGCTAACGGGTACGGTGACCTTGCGCGAAATGCGCGAGCAATTGCTCGACTCGATGGATCTGGAACGCGAAAAAGGGGTCACGATCAAGGCGAGCGCCGTGCGCATGATCTATGAGCGCGCTGGCGAAAAATATGAGATCAATCTGATCGACACGCCAGGGCATGTCGATTTTAGCTATGAGGTGAGCCGTGCATTGCAAGCCTGCGAGGGGGCGATCCTGGTCGTCGATGCCTCGCAAGGGATTCAGGCGCAAACCATGGCGCATCTTTTTTCCGCGCTGGAACAAAACTTGACGATTGTGCCTGTGCTCAACAAGATCGATCTGCCCGCCGCAATGCCTGACGATATCGCCCAGGAAATCGAGAATTTGTTGGCTTATCCAGCCGAAGATATTCCGCGCATCAGCGCTAAGTCCAGCCTCAACATCCAAGCTGTCCTAGATTGTGTGGTGGATCAGGTGCCCCCGCCCAGCGGCAATCTCAACGGGCCGGTGCGCGCATTGGTTTTCGACTGTCGCTATGATGCCTATCGCGGCGTGATCGCCTATGTGCGCGTGGTCGATGGCATCATCAAGGGCACACCAAAATTGCTAGCGATGACGACCGGCAAAACCTTAGATCCGCTCGAAATCGGCGTGTTGACGCCGTCCATGTTGGCGGTTACGCAAATGCATGCCGGGCAGGTCGGTTACATTGCCACCGGTTTGAAAACCCTGCAAGACCTGGACGTCGGCGACACGATCACACTGGCGAGCAACCCGGCGCAAGAGCGGCTGCCCGGTTATCAGCCGATGAAACCGATGGTTTTTGCCGGCCTCTATCCAACCAGCGCTGATGCTTACACTGAATTGCGCGATGCGTTAGAAAAATTGCAACTGAACGACGCCGCGTTGACTTATGAACCAGAAACCAGTCAAGCGCTTGGCTTTGGTTTCCGGCTCGGCTTTCTGGGCCTTTTCCATATGGAGATCATCCAGGAACGGCTTGAACGTGAATATGATATGGACATTATTTTCACCGCGCCGTCTGTGGCCTATCGCATCACCAAAATTGATGACACCGTGATCACGATTCGTAGCCCTGCCGATTTGCCGGACATTGCCGCCATCAAATTGATCGAAGAACCATGGTGTGAGTTGCGCGTCTTTACACCGGCTGAATACATCGGCACCGTGTTGGATCTGGTGACCAAACGGCGTGGCGAGTTGAAAAATCAGACCTGGCTCGACACCAAGCGCGTGGAAGTCGTCTGTATGACGCCACTTTCCGAGATCATCGTTGACTTCTACAATGATCTGAAAGCACGCACCAAAGGCTATGCCAGCATGGACTATTCACTCGATGAATATCGAGAATCCGACATGGTCAAGCTGGAGGTGCTGGTCAATGAACAACCGGTTGATGCGCTCAGCGTGCTCGTGCATCGCGATGACGCCTATCACAAAGGCCAGCGCATGGTCAGCAAGATGAAAGATATCATCCCGCGCCAGATGTTCAACGTACCGATCCAAGCCGCGGTGGGCAGCAAGGTGATCAGCCGCGCGAATGTACAGGCGATGAGGAAAGATGTCCTCTCAAAATGTTATGGCGGGGATATTTCAAGGAAGAAAAAATTGCTAAACAAGCAAAAGGAAGGGAAAAAGCGCATGAAAATGGTAGGAAGCGTAGAAATTCCGCAGGAAGCGTTTATGACAGTGCTCAGACTGGATGAGGAATAAATCATAAATTGTCACTATCGGTGTTTGTTTTGTTCATTCATGATAGAATTTGTCTTATGAACAAGCAATTTCTTGATACCGTGGGCCATTCGTGAAAGGTTAAGGTAAACCAGGATTTGTCAAAAAGGACAAAGAACAGATAAATTATCAGGATGAGCAAAAAGAAACAAAATCCCGACCATGTGCGACGCCGCCATCGGCCGTCCGAGAACGACGAAGTCATCGCAGAGCAGTTCAAGGAACTGCTGAGTCCTGCGGTTTTCCATCAGGCATCGTACTATCGAAGCCTTG
>JBBREZ010000131.1:0-14733 GCA_038225095.1 Caldilineales bacterium | reverse complement strand
TACACCCCGGTCTCTCCCCCCCCCCCGCGTCCGTACAGGGTTAGGGGCATGTGGTCGGCGGCAGGCGCAAATTATAAAAGAACACTTTCGCTAGGAAAGACCCTACAAGATTGCTGTAGGGTCTTTCCTTTGACTATTTTCGGATGGTTTAATTTTGGTTGAGCAAACGCGTGACGTGTGATAAAATGCCAAGCTAGATACTGTTGCGATTTGTGGCGCCTTTCACCTAAAAATTTACCCAAAGAAGGAACCCTCCATCATGCTCGACCCAAGCAATCTGCTCACCGATGACCAGATGCGCCAGTTTATTGCGCATGGTTATGTGGTGCTCAAGGCTGATTTTCCTAAAGAATTTCACGAGACCATGCGCCGTAAAATCGAAGAAGTCATGACTAAGGAAGGCAATCCAGGTAATAATATTTTACCCAGAGTGCCCGAAATTCAAAACGTCTTCGACCACCCGACCGTGAGCGGCGCGCTGACCAGTGTGCTCGGCCCCCATTATATGATGCACCCCCACCGGCATGGGCATTATAGCGAGCCGGGGCGTAAAACGCAGACTTGGCACAAGGATAGCTACTGGGGCCATGCTAAGGTGCGCAATCATCACCCGTGGTGGGCGATGATTTTCTATTTTAACCAAGATGTCGTGGAAGAAATGGGCCCATCGGCCATTATGTCGGGCACCCAGTATTACCATGCGCGCCCAGGCGACGAGAGTGAGGTCGAAGCGCACGTGCTAGGCGAAGCGGGAACCCTGGCGCTGATCCATTATGACATCTGGCACAAAGGCACCGCCAACATTTCGGATCGCAACCGCTCCATGCTCAAGTTCCAATTTGTACGGATGGAACGACCGCAAACGCCCACCTGGAACAACCAGCGCACGGATTGGACGCTGATGAATGGTGAAGGACTGCTGAACCAACACGAGGTGCTATGGCAACACCAGTGGCGCTGGTTGTCTGGGCAAGCAGGCGACCAAGCGGCCGGACAGAACAACGGCCATGTTGGTGAGTTGATCAATGCCCTGGCGCATACCGATCGGCGCGTCCGCCTGCGCGCGGCCGATGAGTTGGGGTTGCTCGGTCAAGTGGCTGGTGACGCGATCCCGGCGTTGGTCGCCGCCCTTGATGATGATTACGAACCGGTCGCCCTTAACGCGGCCTATGCCCTGGCCGGCATGGGCGGCGAGGCGATTGCGCCTTTAACCGATGTCCTGCGCACGTCATTCCAAACTGGTGGATTATCCAAAGACGCCGCACGCAATGCCGCGTATGCGCTCACGGCGTTGGGTCCCGTCGCGGTGCCAGCCCTGGCCGGTCTCCTAAGCCACGAATCTGAGCTTGCCCGCGGCTATGCCGCCTATGCATTGGGTGAAATCGGCCCAGCCGCGCGGCCAGTGGCCCCAGCTTTAACCAAACTGGCGAACGATGAATCCGAGTGGGTGCGCCGTAACATGGTCGAGGCGTTGGGCACAATTGGCGAACCAGCGGACGTGCTGGTCGCTACGCTGGCCCAGGCCTTGAATAACGATGCCGATGATCAGGTACGATTTACGGCTGGCTTGTCGCTGGCGCGGCTGGGTGCGAATGCGGCCGGTGCGATGCCCGCCTTAAAATGCTCGTTAAAAGACGAAAACCGTTATGTGCGCGCCAACGCAGTCGATGCCCTCAACCGCATCGGCACGCCCGAGGCCAAGGATATTTTGATCCATTATCTGCTCGCCGCGCGTTGGTGCCCCAGCACGACACCGGAGAATCTTTTTTGATGCGTGATAACAGAGTCAACACTCACTTTTCACTCATCACTCGATGTCGTTAAGCTAATAGACAAATCATTCAAAAGTCATAGAATTGAGCAGGGAGCACGCTTCGTGCGGCTGGACTTATCGACCGACCTGACAGGACGTTCGGCGAGCTCAGTCGAGTCGTGGGGCTTTTTCCTCCTGTCAGGTCTCGATCCCTATATTGTTATTGATTGCTTGGATTGGCCTGAGTGAAAAATGATGGTTGACCCTGTTGTCATGCTTCACTCATCACTCATCACACGCCATCCAATTGTGCAAAAGGAGTTTCAACCGATGACTGATTCAAATCGCTCCCGTCTCTCTGTCTCCACCTGGAGTCTACATCGCGCGTTGGGCCGGCCCAAGATTTATGGTCCTGAAGCCGATGGGCCGCAAAGCGCCATACCAACGAGCAAGCCCGCCTTTACGCTTTTAGAATTACCAGCACGCATTGCTGCCGCAGGGATTCACACGCTAGAAATCTGTCATTTTCATCTGCCCAGTTGCGATCCGGCTTATTTGCATCAATTGCGCAGCGCCATCGAAGCAGCGGGCGTGGAACTCTGGGAATTGCTGATCGATGCGGGCGATGTCACCGATGCGGAGCACGCGGCGCGCGATATCACCTGGATCGAGGGTTGGCTTGACGTGGCAGGGGCGTTGGGCGCCAGCCGCGCCCGTGTGATCGCCGGCAAAGCAGAACCGAGCAGCGCGGCGTTGACCGTTAGCCAAAACGCCTTGAGCCGCTTAGCCAAATATGCCCAAGGCCGCGGCGTCCGCTTGATGACGGAAAACTTCTATAATCTGACCTCTACGCCCGAAGCTGTGTTGACCTTGCTGGATAGCTTGCACGGCGAAGTCGGGTTGTTGGCCGACTTTGGCAACTGGAAGGGACCCCAAAAATACGCGGATCTGGCCCAAATTTTTCCACGCGCCGAGGCCTGTCACGCTAAGTGTCACTTTACGGCGCCCGGCCAGCTGGAGCGTGACGACTATATTCACTGTCTAGAACTGACCCGTGCGGCCGATTTTGCCGGTCCCTATACGCTGATCTATGATGGCCCTGGTGACGATGAATTTGAAGGGCTGCGGCTAGAGGCGGAAATGGTAGCGGCGTATTTGTAAAATGGTAACTTGTAATCAACGTGACCGGCACTTGACGCATCAGCAAGCCGATATACAATATAATCACTACGAGGCAACGAGAAGTGCCGGTCACGCGTAACCCATAGCAAGGACATTTTCATGCGCAAAACCGCGCGCGTTCTCGTCATCTTTGTGCTCGCCCTGGCCATCTATTGGGGCACAGCCGTCTGGTTTAAAGGGACGGATACGCCCGACACGGCTTATTTCAACCAGCTGGCAGATGCCTTTCTGCACGGTCAACTTTATCTGGCCCAGCCGCCTTCGACCCATGATCTAACCCAGTACAACGGTCAATGGTATGTGCCTTTCCCACCGCTGCCCGCCCTGTTAATGCTGCCGTGGGTCGCAGTGGCCGGGCTGCCCGCGGTGCAGACGGTGCTTTTCTGCGCCATCTTCGGCGCGCTGAATGTAACGCTCATTTTCCTCTTGTTACAGGCGCTCAGCCAGCGCGGTTGGAGCAAACTCAGCACGACGGATAATCTTTGGCTTACCGGGTTGTTTGGCCTGGGCAGCGTGCACTGGTATATGGCGACGATTGGCTCAGTCTGGTTTGTCGCCCAAATTTGCACAGTAACCTTTGTGGTGCTGGCGGTCTGGATTGCCGTCTGGATGCCGGCCGGGCGCGTCTCACCCTGGCTGGCTGGCCTGGCATTGGGTGTCGCGATGACGGGCCGCCCAAATCTCGCTTTAACCTGGCTTTTGCTCCTGGGCATTGGCGCCATGCATTGGCGCACCAAGGAAGGGCAAGTGGCCTGGCCGGCATTGACCAGATGGGCGATCGCTTCGGCAATCCCGCCGCTGCTGGCGATCACCGCTCTGTTGCTGTATAACAAGGCGCGCTTTGGCAACCCACTTGATTTCGGCTATCTAACCGAAAATGTGGCGGATCGACTCAGAGAATCGCTGCGTACGTATGGTCAATTCAACATTCATTACGCCGCTAAGAACTTCTGGTCCATGTGGCTGGCCGGACCGCAGTGGGACGCCAAGCTCAATTTCTGGAAACCTGACGGCGAGGGGATGAGCCTGTTGTTGACCACCCCAGCGCTCATTTATCTGGTACGCGCCCGACGATCTTCGGCTTTGGTGATCGGCGCGTGGGCAGCATTGATCACGCTGATGCTGCTCTTGTTACTTTATTACAACACGGGTTGGTATCAATTTGGCTATCGCTTCAGCCTTGATTTTATGACACCGGTGATCATTTTGCTGGCTATCGCAGCCGGCGAACGGATCACAAGGTCGCTGAAGGTTTTGATTTTGGTGGGCGTGGCCGTCAATTTATACGGCGTGATTTGGTGGTATATGCGCTAATTAGGTCGCACGATTTTAAAAATTGTGCGATTTTCATTTTCATTTACGCAAGGAGAAAATAATGACGAGCGGTAAATTTACGCTGGCGGCCCAAGTGGAGCGCGAACAATTGGACTGGGGATCGCTGGGTTGGATCAGTCGGCCAGCCAGCACAAATGCAAAAGAACTGGTGGTGATCGAGGTCAATTTTCTGCCCGGATTTGGGCATAACTTTCATAAACACCCGGAGCAAGAAGAAGTGATCTATGTGGTTGAAGGTGAAATTGAGCAATGGTTAGAGCAGAGCAAACGTGTACTGATGCCGGGCGATTCGATCTTTATTCCCGCCGATATAGTACATGCCTCGTTCAACGTCGCCGATAAACCGGCCAAAGTGCTGGCAATTCTAGCCCCCTGTGTTACAGATGCGGGTTATGTCTCAGTCGAGATGGCGGATCAGGAACCGTGGAAAAGTTTGCGGTGAAGGAGGGGAGTAGGGATACGGGAGTAGGGATTAGAACACCGCTTGGCTTCCTAATCCCTACTCCTTAATCCCTACTTGCTTTCCAGTTTTCAAGCCACATAAAGGGAAAACAACATGGAATTACTAAAAGAACTTTGTGAAACGTCTGGGATTCCAGGCTTTGAAAGTCGGCTGCGCGCGATTGTCCGGCGCGAATTGACGCCCGTAGTCGATGAACTGACTGTAGATGCGCTCGGCAATTTAATTGCGGTCAAAAAGAAAGCCGGTGCGCCCAAGCTGATGATCGCGGCCCACATGGACGAAATTGGCTTTATCGTCTCGCACATTGACGACAAAGGTTGGCTGCGCGTGGTCGGGCTGGGTGGTCATGACCCGCGCAATATGATGGCGCAACGGGTCACCGTTTGCGCGCCCGATGGCGACTTACCCGGCATTTTGCATCCCGGCGTAAAACCGCCGCACATTCAAACTGAAGAAGATCGCCGCAAGCACCTTCAGATCAGTGACTTCTTTATCGATCTAGGGCTGCCAGCCGTACGCGTCAAGGAACTCGTGCGAATTGGGACGCCAGTGACGATCCAGCGGGCGTTTGCCGAAATCGGGGACTGCGTTTCGTGCAAAGCATTGGATGATCGCGTGGCGCTTTATGTGATGATTCGCGCTATGCAGCAGGCCAGCCACTTTGGTTTTGAAACGTATGCGGTCGCCACGGTGCAAGAGGAAATCGGCTTGCGCGGCGCAGGCACCAGTGCTTTTGGCGTGCACCCCGATGTGGGCATCGCGCTGGATGTGACAGTGGCGGCCGATATTCCTGGTGTGCCCGAACACGAGCGGGTTACGCAGGTGGGCAATGGGGTCGGGATCAAAATTATGGATTCTTCGGCAATTTCACATCCTGGGTTGGTGACTTTTTTACAAATGCTGGCGCAACGCCGCAACGTTCGCTGGCAGCCGGAGATCTTGCCGCGCGGCGGCACCGATGCGGGCGCGATGCAGCGCATCCGGTCGGGCGTGCCGGTTGCTACGCTTTCCATTCCCACGCGTTATCTGCATACGTCAGTAGAATTGTTGCATAAGGCCGATGTCGAAGCAACCGTCCAGTTGCTGACCGCCTTTATTGAAGAGGGCGATACGGCTGATTTAAGTTTAACCTGATAGGGTGATAAGGTGACAAGCGGCCAGGGTGAGTAATTCATCTAGTCAGCCTGTCACCTTCCCATCTTGTCATCTGGTCAGGAGTGGCCCATGTCTACAAACGAATTTCTGGTGCTTGGCGGCAGCGGTAGCCCCAAACTCACCCAAAAAATCTGTGATTATCTTGGGGTGGTGCCGGCCCGCCGCGACGTAATGCTTTTTTCTGAGGGTAATACCTTTGTGCGCGTGGGTGAAAATGTGCGCGGGCGCAACGTCTATCTGGTACAATCAACTGTCTTCCCGACCAACGACCACTTTATGGAATTGCTCTTCTGGGTCGATGCGCTCAAGCGCGCCAGCGCTGAATCGATCACTGTTGTCATGCCCTACTTCAGCTATGCGAAAGGTGACAAAAAAGACGAACCACGCGTTTCGATTCGCGCGCGCGTCTGTGCCGATGCGATTGAAGTGGCCGGCGCCAATCGGGTTGTGACGATGGATTTGCATGCGCCGCAGATTCAAGGTTTTTTCCGGATTCCGGTCGATGATCTGTATGCCTTACCCTTGCTCGGCGCGGCGATCAAACGCAAAGCGTTGGCCAATCTCGTCGTCGTCTCGCCGGATACGGGCTTTGTCAAACAGGCGCGCAAATATGCTAACTTTCTGAATGCGCCGCTGGCGATAGGCTACAAAGAACGCAAACATCATGATGAACGCGCCGAAGTACTGGAAATTATCGGTGATGTCCAAGGCAAAACCGCGCTGATCGTCGATGACTTCACCATTTCTGGCGGCACCTTAGTCGAAGCATCCAAACGCTTATTGGAGCAAGGGGCCACATCGGTTTACGCAGCGGTTACGCATGGCGCATTCACACCAGGCTCCATGGAACGCATTAGCGCCAGCCCGATCCAACAGTTACTGATCACCGATTCCATCGAAACCCAACCCGTTCAATTCTGCAAAAAAATCGAAGTTGTGTCCGTAGCGCCACTTTTTGGCGAGGCGATTCGGCGGATCCATGACCGAGAAAGTATTAGCGTGCTGTTCCCAAAATAGCGTCTTTTTACAGTCTTTTTACAGCAGGGATAAATCCCGCACCTGACAGCAACAAGTCGCGCCCAAGGGGCACCCGGCGACTGGGGTTCCTTAGTGGCTGAGGCGACTTGTTGCTGTCAGGTGCCAAATTTCATTTGTGCCAAAAATTTGGAATGCACCATTGCTGTAGCATCAGGTCGATAAATACCAGGGTACGTTGATCACAACAATGCGCTGATCCCCGCGCAGGAGCAGCAAAGCTTTTAAGACAGAAGCGCGTTGGTTGTGCAGAAAATAATGGTACCAATGATGTTCTACCAGTTCTGGGATGATCACGGCAATTTGCCGATCGGGATACTGTTTGTGCATTTGTAAAATGTATTTCAGCAGCGGTGCAAATAACGAGCGATAGGGCGACTGGATGGTGACCAGTTGAGGTGTGGATAAACCAGCAGCCTTTGTTGGCGCCTCCACCAATTCTGACCAACGCGCTGCCAAATCATCAACGTCTTCCTGTACCAAAATTTGTACAGCGTAGACATCGGGTGAAAGTTTAAGGGCAAAACGGAGACCTTTTTGCGCCAACATATTCCACTCGCGCACGGGTACAATGATAAGCGGATGCCGTAAATTTTCCACATCGAGTGGCGTGATGCAATTGATCTCGTGTTTAACCTGCCGATAATGCCGATGGACAGCAAGAAATAACAAGAGCAAGGCGGGAATGAAGAACAGCGTAATCCACGCCCCTTCTGTAAACTTAGCCACCAAGACCACACCCAGTGTAAGCGCGGTTGCCAGGGCACCGACGCCGTTAATGAACAGTTTATAGATACTGCGTGGGCCCTTATTATGCCACCAATACATCACCATACCGGCTTGGGAGAGCGTAAAAGCCAGAAAGGCACCAACGGCAAACAAAGGAATGAGCCGATCCGTAACGCCACCAAAGAGGATTAATAAGCCACCGGCTAGCCCAGCCAGTACGTAGATGCCAATCGAAAAGACCAGCCGCCGCCCACGCTCAGCAAAAACATGGGGTAGAAAATCATCCCTGGCAATGATGCGGCACAAGCGCGGAAAATCGGCAAAACCTGTGTTGGCCGACAGCGCCAGCACAGCGAGCACAGCAGCGATGGTGATGTAGTAAAAAATGCCTTTGCCGACTATTGCACCAGTCAATTGTGAGAGCACACTCTGATAGCCAGCCTGTCCCGGTGCCGTAGCGGCGATCCCGTAGGCACGCACCAAGTAGGCAATGCCAGCCAAGAGAACGGCAAGGATGCCAATGATCGCTGTCAACGTCTGGCGGGCATACACGACGGTAGGCTCACGGAAAGCCGTTACACCGTTGCTCACAGCTTCGACCCCTGTCATCGCCGTACAGCCGCTCGAAAATGCGTGCAATAACAGCCAAAGACTGGCGGCTATGGTTGCCGGTGGCAACGTGGGCAGTGGATTAGCGGGCACTGGGTGGCCCCCGCTCAAGGCTGTTTTGACCAGACCGATCACGATCACGATCACAAGACAAGCAACAAAAAGATAGGTCGGCAAAACAAAGGCCAGTCCCGCTTCGCGCACGCCCCGCAAATTGATGAGGGCAATCAGCGCTAGAATAACGAGACACAACAATAACGTATAGGGTTGCAACACCGGTAACGCCGAAACCAACGCGCCGACGCCGGCGGAAATGCCAATCGCAACGACCAGGATATAATCAAGCAGCAGGGCTGCTGCGGCCAATAAACCGGCAAAAACGCCCAAATTCGAGCGGGCGACCGTATACGAACCGCCGCCACCTGGGTATGCGCCAATCGTCTGATAATAGGAAACATAGACGATCAGGAGCAGAGCAATAATGACAATGCTGATCGGCCAGATATAGCCAACGCCGAGCGCGCTAAGCGGGATTAGGATCGTCAACGCTGCCTCCGGCCCATAAGCTGCCGAAGCCAGCGCATCCAGGCCAAGCATGGGAATGCCTGCCACTGGCCCTACCCGTTGTTCGCCTTCTTCGTGGGTGGCCAGCGGTCGTCCTAAAAAAAGATCTACCAGTGACATAGTTTATATATCCTGACCTTGTGAGGACTTACGCAAAATGCACGTTTCGTTGGCGGTAGGACTACGCTACAACATGACTCTACCGAGTGGTGCTGCGTAAGTCTTACTTGTGGAATGTTTTCCGAAACAATATACTACGTGTGCAATGAAAACAAAAATGTTCGGCCAGCGTTGTTGTACACGCCAATAATTGATGGGGCTGGCATTGAAAACCACCTGCTGTCACGCAACAACGGCATAAACAGATTATATACTCGGCACGGGCATAGGCTGCATTTTTGCCGTTTGTAGACAGTAGACGGTAGATAGTAGACAGCCTTTTATACTGTCTACTGTCTACTATCTACAAACGCTTTTATTTGTGACCGTTAGTAGTGTAGTCACATGCTCCACGTTACACTTATCACTGAATCGGAAGGATTGTCAGAAATGAAAATCACAAAGGTTGAAACACTCCTCCTCTCGCGCCTGCATGAATTGGAGCGGCAGTGGGTCACTAGTCGTTTCCGCGTGATCAAAGCCGATTGTCCGATTGTGGTCATTCACACGGACGAAGGGTTAACCGGCATCGGCGAAGCATGCGCCTATGGGGTGCCCCGCCTGATCAGCGAATGGGTAGCGTGGTTGAGCGCAGAGCTGATCGGCAAAGATCCGCTGGATGCAAAGATTGTCCCCCACCCCAATGGTCGCTCCGCCGCCCATGACTGCGCCGTCGCCGGCATCGACTGTGCGCTGTGGGATCTGAAAGGTCAGGCCGCGGGCAAACGCGTCAGTGAATTGTTGACCGCTAAACCGCTTGAGAAGGTGCGCCTGTACGCATCGAGCGGCTGTCGTTACGATTGGCGGATCCGGCCCGAACAGTTGATCGAAGAAGCGTTAGAATATATTGACCAGGGCTTGACGGCGATGAAATTTCGGATTGGCACGGAATGGTCGTGGGATGGCATCACTGTAGACCGCTTCTTGGGGCTGGTGCGCGAGCTGGCGCAAACGGTGAATGGGCGCATGGAATTGATGCTGGACGGCAACCAGCGTCTGACCGAAGACCAGGCCTTGCCGATTGCCAAAGAACTGGATCGACTTGGCTTCACCTGGTTTGAAGAACCAATTCCCCAGTTGGATGTCGATGGCTACGCCCGACTCAACGCCGCGGTGGATCTGCCGATCACGGGGGGCGAGCAATGGACGACAGTCGAGCAATTTCGCCCTTACTTCGAAAAGCGCGCCTACGCGATTGTCCAGCCTGATGCCGGTTGGTGCGGCATTACCGAGCTAATGCGCATTGCAGAAATGGCCGACCGTTACAACGTCGATCTCTGTCCGCATAGTTGGCACAATGGCCTGATGGGCATGGCCAATGCCCATGCCGTAGCGGCCTTACCCCACCCACGCGTGCTCGAATTGTGCATGATTCAGGGCCCGTTGCAATGGGAAATTTTTGCCGAAAAGCCCGCGATCCAGGATGGCTGGCTTACCCTGCCCACTCGCCCCGGTCTCGGCGTCCAACTAGCCGCAGGGCTAACCGAGCGTTTTCCGTACATTGAGGGTGACTACATGATCCACGTGACACGCTGAAGCATGAAGCGTGAGCTTTAATAAACAAATGGCGTAACAACGGACCCCTCCCTAACCCTCCCGTTCGGCTGCGGTTCGACAAGCGCACCGCACGGGGCCTGAGCGTTCGACTGAGCTCACGCCGAAGTCTGGCCGCAGGCCACGTCGCAGCCTGCTGGGAGGGCGAGGGAGGGGTCGCGCCCAAACACAGAAGGAACAAAACCATAATGGCTAGACCCAGCGAACAAGTGAACGTAACGTTGCCAACCCCCGATCTTGAACTCCCGATCAGCGGGCCGGCTTTCCAGCGGCCCGACCCGGCTTTGATCGATAAACTCTATGGCGTGAGCAGCGCCACCGCCAGTGCGATGCTCCACAAAATGGGCGTGCGTCAGACTTTTATCCACGGACCGCTACCACGTAAGCCGGGCAGCAAGGTGGTGGGACCTGCGGTTACGTTGCAATTTATGCCCCAGCGCGAGGACATTGCTTCGGGCATGGGCCAGGAGAATACGGAAAAGGTCAGCGCGCTCTGGGCCGTCTTTGAAACGGTGCAGCCAGGCGACGTATTGGTCATTCAGGCTTGGAGCGATCCCTATACTGGCTGTGTGGGCGAGATGTTGACGACCTATTTCAAAGGCCGCGGCGGCATCGGCATGGTGGTCGAAGGTTGTGTGCGCGACTGGCCCAACATCCAAGCGATCGGCTTGCCACTGTGGACGCAGGGCTTTACGCCTCATTATGCGTCACAGGCGACGCTTTTTCCGTGGGCGTATAACGTCCCCATCGCGGTCAGTCGCGTGTTGGTGTTACCCGGTGACATCATCATTGCCGACGACGACGGCGCGGTCATGGTCCCGGTCAAGATGGCGGCCATGCTCGCAGAACATGCGTTGGGGCACGAAGAATGGGAAGTCTTCAGCCGGATTAAGTTGGCCGAAGGTGGTGCGCTGAAGAAATATTATCCGCTCAACGAGGAAGGTTGGGCTGAGTATGAAACGTGGCGTAAGCAGCAAGGTGGTGTTTGACCACGTACAATTAGATTGGTGTGGGTGAGTGCAGCGCACTGGTCAGGCATTGGTCAGCGAGTGCGCAAGATCTCATGACCAGTGCAATGCACTCACTAGGCAACATCGTAGGGGCATGCGGTCGGCGGCGCACCCAGCAATGGCTAAACCGCCAACGACCTTCGCCGCCCGGGTGCCCTTTGGGCGCGCATCCGTCTTGCTCGTTCCGTACGCTCTGCGTGCGGAACGAGCAGCGTTACCTGTCTACCTAATTTGTGACTTAACGCACATGAGTCCAACACGTCCAGCCCATGTTTTTGCCAGGTTTAGCGTCTAGCGCCATGGGGAATTTGGTTTGATAGGCAAAGTTGATCAAGCAGGGCGTCCATTCATCATCCGAAACCGGCGCCCACCCAATTTTATAGAGGAATTGCACGGCGCGTAACAGCGCCTTATCTTCCCACTCCCAGGTTGGATAGCCAGCCCGGTGCAAAATCTCGGCTTGCACGACCGCGCCTTGCAGTCCTTCCCAAGGGTAGGGCGTATCGATTGGCAGCCATTGAAACCCACCGCCGCGTCGCATTTCTTCGGGCAAAGCGCCATCTATCGAGTGACCTTCTTTCCGTGCGCCAACCGGATTAACGCCAACCGGATGCTGTTCATCCGCCTGCCAAGAGAGATCGCCGCCAAAAGTAAAGTTAGCATAGGCAGCATAGTCACCGAGATAGCCATGAAATACCGTAGCCGTTCGTTCAAGTTCAGCCTTGTCGCCTAAATAGACCGCCACTGCTGCGCGTGAAGCGCCGGCATGCGTGCCCCAATTGTTAGGCCGTCTTTCGTGAATACTTTGCAGCGTATCGCCATCTAACACTTCGGTGAGCAGTTCACGCAATTTTTGTCTAAACTGGCTATCTAGAGTGGGATCATAGCCAGGCAGATCGATCAAATCGGCGGCGATCACATAGGCCGCCAATTCTCGCCCTAAGGCTAAGACACGACCGCCGTCCTCGGTATGGTCAAACGTAATAACCTTTAACGCATCAACAACCTCCGTACGATAATGTTGTTCGCCCGTGCGCGCAAAAACCAGCGCCTTGGCCAACACAGTCGTATTCGCTTTTGATTCCTGATCGAACAAAGTGGGCGCGCCTGGATCGCTATCTGCGGTCGCTTTCAATGTGTCCCAGGCCAGACCAGTGGTGGGTATTTTCGCCAATTCCGCACTAGAAATCCAAATTCCTTTAGTGGGCAAGGTCAAGGTTGGCGGCGTGGTAGGCGCTGCCGGGCCCGTTACGATCGGTAAATAGATAGGCGCGGCGACAAAGATCGGGATGACCCGCAAGCTGACCACCCCCAAAATAATGATCACTCCGAGCCAGAGATAGCGCCGACTAGCGTGCAGCAAAGCAGTTAGCAAATACATGGAATAACCTTTCACTGGAACCAATCAGATTGTTCTGGAAATCACTTGGGGTAATTACCAGAACGCCAGCTCAGTGGCTATTGATCCAGGTGCGTGCATCACACTGGTCAGCCAGCAGTTTCTTCTTGGAGAGCTTGCGCAACCAGTGCGATGCACGCACAAATAACCACCAGTAACGTTATCAAAGTTACTTAAAAGTCTTATAAAGGATTACACGAGCACAGGCATAGTGTCATTGCGTATTTAGCACATTGGGTAAGAAAATTTTCACTGGACTAGCCGCTGCGACAGTCAATGTGGTCGTGTCTACCGCACCCAGAATGGCGTTGTTGGGCTGCGCCAACGCTACAGTAATGTTCGTGGCTGGCCCGGCGCTACCGATGGGGACAAGCGGAATATCTAGCGTTTTGCTCGTTTCACCCGGCTTAAAGATCAATGCGTTACTAGCGGCGCTACCCGTAGTCGTTGCCTGGCCGATGGTATAGCTTACAGTGACGGTCAGCCCCGAAGCTGCACTGAGTTGGACTTCGACCAGCGCATGCAGACTTTGCTCACTTACCTTATAAACGGCGGCGCTGAATTGAATCGTCGGTGGATTATCATCATCGACAATGGTTAGCGTAGCGTTGGCCTCCAAGCCAAGCGTCGCGCCACTGGCATTGCTCAGCAACAAGTTGATCGTTTCATCATTTTCGTCCAGGCTATCGTCCAGGATCGGAATCGTGAATGTTTTGTGCATCTCGCCAGGGGCAAAGGCCAACGTGCCCGTTGTCGTTGTGTAATCGCTAGTTGCGGTCGCCGTGCCATGGCTAGTCGCATAATTCACCGCAACAGCTTGGTCAGACGCCGCACTGAGTGTAACGGTGATCGTCGCCACACCCGCTTGCTCGTCCACCTGATACGTGGGCGCACTGAACTGCGCGACCGGGGTCACTGGCGCTGGTGAATTAGCATCCAGGATAGTAAGAAGTGCATTGCTGAGCGTGCCCAGCAATGCGTGGTTGAGATTACCCAGGGTCAGGTGCACAGTTTCGTCGCTCTCGTCCTGATCATCGGCCAAAACTGGTGTGGCAAAAATCTTACTAGTCTCGCCAGGACTAAAAATTAACACGCCATTCACGGCTGTGTAATCACTGTCTGCGATGGCGGTGCCGTTGCTGCTGGCATAGTGCACGGTGACGGTAATGCCCGATGCGGAATTGAGTGTCACCGTGACCAACGCCGGACCGCTTGGCTCAGCCACACTATAAATCGCCGCACTGAACTGTACGGTCGGTGGGCTGTCATTGTCAACAATCGTCAAGGTGGCCGTAGCGGGTACACCTAACGTAGCGTTGTTAGGTCCGCTGAGCGTCAGATTGATCGTCTCATCGTTCTCGTCCAATAGATCGTCTACGATGCGCACGGCGAACATCTTGCTCGTCTGACCTGGGTTAAACGTCAAAATGCCGCTAGTGGCCTGATAGTCATTGCTCGCGGTCGCCGTACTGTTGCTCGTGGTATAGTTCACAGTCACCGGCAAAGCGGAGGCGGTGCTTAACGTCGCCGTGATGGTGGCTGTCCCGCCATTTTCGTTGACGCTGTAAGCCGCGCTGCTAAACTGTACGGTTGGGGCGACAGGTTGGACCGTATCATCATCAACAATCGTCAGAACAGCGGTCGCTGTGCCGAGGATGGCGTTGATGGGCGTGCGCAAGGTCAGGTTGACCGTTTCGTTGCCTTCCACCAGAGTATCGTTAGTGATCGGCACGTCAAACGTGCCGCTGGTCAGGCCCGGATCGATGGTCAGGATGTCATTGACCGC
>JBBREZ010000130.1:0-14741 GCA_038225095.1 Caldilineales bacterium | reverse complement strand
ATATGCAGGAACATCGTCAATCGGGGCATCCATTTGCTGCCACCTTGGTAAGTTGGTTAATTTTAACCAGCTTTTTACTTTTCCCCCTCATTGCTTTTGGCCAGTCTACGACGACGGGCATCGTAAGCCACAATGCGAATTTGCGCGCCGGCCCCGGCACGACTTACGCGGTAACCGGTAAAGCAATGGCCGGTGAGACAGTGAAGATTATCAGCAAAAGTGCCGCTGGCGACTGGTATCAGCTAGATAATAAGGCCTGGATCGCTGCCTTTTTAGTCAAAGTCGACACTGCTGCACCAACGCCAACGCCTGTTTTGGTCGTTACGCAAACGATTACGTCAACCGTGTCGATTACGCCAACTGCGCTGCCTACGTTAACCTTGGTTAAACCAATCACCACGACGCTCACTCTATCAACTTCAACGCCGTTCACGGCAACCGGACTCAACGGTCAGCTTGCCAAAGTGACTAGCATCAGCAATGGCGATACGATCAAAGTGCTGCTGGGCGGCACGGTTTATAAGGTGCGCTATCTCATGATCAGCGCTCCCAACTTGAAAGAACCATTGTACACGGCGGCGGCTGACCTAAATCGCCAGTTCGTGAAAGATAAATTCGTTTATCTGGTCAAAGATGTTTCTGACAAAGATAGCACTGGCGGTTTGCTGCGCTATGTCTATTTGCAGAATGGCACTTTTGTCAATGCAGAAATAGTGCGGCGTGGTTATGCTTTGTTGACGACATTTACGGCTGATGTGGCTAAAGAACCCGAAATCCGCACAGCCCAAGAAGAGGCCATCAAGGCGGGGCGTGGCTTATGGGCCACTCAATTACCAACACCGATGCCTGTTGTCGCCACTACCACGACCAATATCGCCGCCACTACCAATATCATTGCCAATGTGCGTACGTGCCCGAATATAAGTTGTGCCATTACTGGGCACATTGCGGCTGGCCAAAGCCTGAAATTGGTCGCCCGTAGCGCCGACAAAACCTGGTATCAACTAGCCAGTGGCGGCTGGATTACAACTTTTGTCATGAACAACCCACCTGTCTCTTTGCCGGTGGTGACGCCCACTGCATTGACGCTACCGAAGGTAACCACGCCGCCAACCCCTACTGCAACGAAGACCCCATAATCAGGGTCGAACGTGCCGGGGGTGGACGGGGCGACCAGTTTACTCTATCCCGATCGATTGCCCCGTCCGTCCCCGGCACATTGCCTATTCGTACGTCAAACCTGAATCATTTCTAACGATGTGATCTCAACTAGGTCAGTACCACGTCTTCCGGCCAAAGGATCATGCTGGCTAAGCGCACCAAAGTGCAGCGCGGTCAGATTTTCAAGCGTTGTTATGGGCACTTGGAACATCCGATAGGCCCCGAAGCTAAAATTTCTAGCCCCAATATCCGCCAGCAATTGGCTCTGATCAAGCAAATAGGCCGTTGCCGAAAGTTGTCCATCGGTTTTTGCCATCGCCACCACTTTCCAGTATTGTTTGGGGATCTGCACATTTCGATAGACAAAATCGTCCGTGCCAAAGACCGGGCCGCTGAAGACAGAAACCTTCAATTGATAGGCCAACGCATTGTTGAGGATGTAATCTTCCAGGCCGGCCCAGGTCGTTTTGTTTTCGTTCAAATATTTATGTTGCGGCGAGCAGTTAGTAAAGTGAAAGGTGTCGTCGTTGGCAATTTTTGCCAGCGCGGCCGTCTCACCCCAGGCCGGATCGATTCTTCTGACCAAATGGCCTAAATCCAGTGGGTTGTCTGCATAAATTTCTGCCCCCATCTGCCAATCTTTGGCGATTCTAGGGTCATACATCCATTTGTCTGATTCGCGCTTTAATTTGTGGAGCGTTCGGCCATCAATATTGACGGCCGTATAATAGGCCAGCTTGCGTTGTTTATTCATCAAAACACTAAAATGGTGGTAAGGCAACACCACGTTTGCTTGGTCGGTTGTTGGCAACGTTACGACCTCATTAGGGTGCATAGCAACGGACAGCGTGGGGAGAGCAACGGCAACATCGAGAAACCGGGCATCATACCCGCGCCGGTCACTGTAATCGGGATCAATCGAAATGGCCCGGCTAGCACTATCTGAACGCATGCGGTTTCTCCTTTTTTAGTAATGGCTGATCCTGCGTTTGAATAATAGACATTATCTGGATTACAAAGACAGGTAGACAGGAAGGCATCACCTGTCTACCTGTGGTGACTGCTTATTCCGAATCATGTCTAATAAACCATCAATTGCTTCACGACCCGCGAGTTGGTTCAGAATCTTCAACAACCAATGCCAGCCTAATTTCCCAAACACATCATCTTGGACCACCCGAATCTGGCGCTGCTTGATCAACTCTAATAGAGCAAACAAGGAGAAGTCGCACAAACGTGGAGCGCGCACGCGCTTGTGCGACCGGACCGGCATTAGAGCATGCCTCCTCCGCGTTTGTGCCCAGTTGATTTGGTTTGTCTATTAGGCAAATAAAATGAAAAGGCAAGCGCTCAGTTTATCAATTTACGTGCTACCTCCCCATCCCAGTTAAAATTCTACATCAAAACTCTGGAAGCGGCGTCCCAACTCGGCCATTTCGGCCAGGCTGCGACTGGTTTCGTCTTCATTGCGCCCAGCGACGCGCTCCACTTTGCAGCCATGACTGCACAAAATTTGTTCGTCGGTGGCGCTGATGCCTGCCTCATTGCCAATAATCGTTACATATTCCGCGTATTTGGCATCTTCCACACTAAAGCCGACCGTCGGTCGAAAGCGGGCGATGTAGCCGATGGCGTTGACAAAATCTTGGCGCGCGACGGGGCCGGGAAAGTCACGTTGCCAAAAAAGCAGGTAGTGACGGATGCTCTTGATGCCCACGCCATTTTGCACCTGTTCAATGCGTTCAAAAAGCAAATCGCGCCAGCGGTTGCCCAGTGTCCATTCATTGCCAGGGCAGACGGTCGTGTTATCGGGAAACTCACGATGGCCCCAAACGCGCGCCAGGGGAATGTGCAAATCTTGCATCAACCAGGCAATTAGATGGGCGCCGGCGCGTAATTGGGCCGAGGTGGGAATTTTGCCATTCATAAAGCTGCCAGCAAAGGCCACACCGAGCGTATAACTGTTGTGGCGAAAGACATGATAACTAGCTGTTTCCAGACGGTTGGTCTGCTCAATCACACCGTCGGCATGGATGAAAAAGTGATAGCCAATGCCCGGCCACGCCTCCTTACCGCGTGCTACATCGGGCGCGACATGGAGTTCGGCAATCCGTAACGGCCCCAGCGAAGACGGCGCGGCGGTGTGATGCACAGCCATGTGTGTAACCTGGCTGAGTGCACGCCGGTCGTAACGCAAGGTAGGATGTTTGGGCAATTGATCGGTCAAGTTGCGCAACGCAGGGGGCGGAATTACAAAGGCATTGGTGCCTTGTTGCTTGGAGGCCAGTTCCGTTTGTAATTTATGATTCTCCGTCTCGGCGCGTTTTTTCTGATGCTCTTGGACGGAGACCATTTGTTGGGTGTTTTCCAACTGCTGTTCTAATTCGGCTAGGCGGCTGCGCAACTGGCTTTCCGTTGCGCTCGGATCGGCCATGCCGCTGGCGCGCCGTACCGCGGCCAGTAAAAGATCTTTCCACCGTTGGTCGTTAAGCCATTGTTCACCGGGCGACGTGTGTTCAATAAACTCATTAATGCCCTTGATATTCTCCATTTTGACTTGGGGAAAGCGTTGGATGAGCCAGGCCAGCAAGCGACCACCGGCATAGATCTGTTCGTCGGTGGGCGGCTGGCGATTAAATTCACCGGCAAAGGCCACGTTGATCGCGTTCGCCAGATATTCCTGCTGGGTTTCCACCACTTCTTCCATCAGTTGCATCTGGACAATCGTACCCTTTTCGTCGATGCCGAAATCGTAGAGAATGCCCGGCCAATCGGGGGTATGCGCGCTGGCAATGCTCGGCCAGGGCACGCTAGGCGCAACGCCAGTGTGGTTGATGACGATGTAATGCACATCTTGCGCCCGGCGTGGCACGTAGCGCGTGGCATCGCGCGGTAATTTGTCAACGATGTTCTGAATCCGCAATTGCTCGTCAACCGGCTCGGTTTCGCGCGCGCGGCGAATTTCAACGATTTCATTTTGTAATTGCGCGTTGATGGCGCGTAAGTCGTCCTGCTCCTTAGTGGATTGCTGGAAGCGGCTTTGCAAATCACTATTTTTGCCTTGCAAAGCTTGCACTAATTCGTCCAATTCCTGGGCGCGCCCAACGTCGGCCGTGTTGTTGTTCAAGACGGCCAGATGCAGTTGCACCTGACGGATGAGCAAATTTTTCCAGCCGGTGCCCGCATAAAAGGTTGCGCCGGGGCTGGCGCCTTTGGTCAACTCGCCCAGCCCCGTGATCGTCTCTGGCGCCAGCCCCAAGTTTTGCGCCAGCCAGGCGCAGAGCCGGCCAGTCGCTTCTAACTGGATCACGGGCGGCGGCGTTGCACTGAAATTGCCCGCCAAGCAGATATTGATGCCTTGTTCCGACCAAATTTGATCCGGCTGCGCCACATCTTCTAGATCGCTGACCTTGAAAATCTGGCCTGTGCTATTAACGACGAAATCATAGACAATGCCCGGATAGCCATGTTGAATATGCGTCTGCGCAATCCGTTCTAAACTGAGCCACGGATTGGCCCCCGTATGGCTGATCACCAAATAGCGCACTTGGTTCATGCTGCGCCGCGCATACACACCAGTGTGCGGCAGACGCATGCTAATGTCGGCAAAGAGCGGTACGAGGCTGGTGCTGGTCTCGCCGTCGCCATCAATTTGTACGGGCGGTGCCAACGTTTCCACCGTGATCCAACGGGTCAGCACCGGTGAATTTTGTTCTTTGAACCAGGTGATGCCTTCGTGCACCATGTCGAATTCAAGCGTAAAGTTCCCGGCTTCTTCGGGCAGGGCGACGCGCACCTCAATCGTGACTGTTTCATCGGGCAAGATATCTTCTGGGATGTCGGTACGTAGGTCAAATTGGGGTGGGATGGTCAAGCGGCTCCGGTTGCGATAATAGTGATAACCGATGCGGAACGGGTTGCCGCCGCCCCAACTCCAGGTCAGGGCACCCGTGTTCTTCAGCGTAATCGGCACTGTGATCGTTTCACCGATCATCATTTTGGCGGGCAAATGATCGTCCAGCCACTCGATCTGATAAAGCACCTTTTCGAGTTCACGCGTCCGTGTGGGTGAGATTGGTGGCTGGAAGGGCATTGGAATGGCGGGCGCGCTGGGCTCACTGACACTGCCCCGCCAGCAATAATCATTTTGTAGCGCCTGCCAGAAGTCCTCCATCACCCCATTTTTACCATCAATAAACCACTTGTCCATGCGCGGCCAGCGGTAGAGGATCAGCGCGCGGATCTGTTGGTTGCCAGGCTGTTGATTCCAACTGTCGATCTCCGCATAGGCATCCTGCACCCAACCTGTGTTCAGATCTTGCCAGGACTGCACCTGATCGGTTTGCGTAATATAGGCTGGTAAATGGCGCATTTGCTGGGGGACGGCGGCCATAAAATCCATGTAAACACGAAATTGGCGATGCGCATTCTGGAAGGGCGGCCCTAGCTTGGTTTCGTCTGTGATCAGCGCCGGTTCACTGCCGTTGGTAAAGGCATGTAGCGCAAACCCATCACAGTTTTTGGGGCCAAGCTCTTCCAGAATATCGTGAAAATATTGAACCCAATCCCCGTTGGCATTGCCAGCGTAGATGGTTTGTGTGTTCCAAGGGGCGACCGCGCCGATCAGCACCTGGTCTTCTTCATGGCCGGGGAGGCGATGAATGGCTTCGCGGCAAAGCCGGTAGCAGCGGGTATACAGCGCGGGCGTAATCACCTCGCCCTGGCTGACAATCGCGGCGCGCGTGGTGCGAATTTCGGTGGAGAAATCGGGTAAAATGTTAAAGCGTACGGCCAACCCACGGCGCATCGGATCGGCGGTTTCGGACGCGCCGGTGCGACTGCTGGCATGGCGCGACCAGTCGATCTGAATACCGGGGCGCTCGACCGCATAGTTCATCTCATTGCCGATGATCCAGGTTTTGCAGCCGCTGCTGACGGCGACAAAATTGGCGACGCGCCGGGCAAAGTTTTCGTATTGACTGCTGTGCGGGATGGTGCCATCCGGTTCGTAACCGTTGTTAAGACGGCAGATGACGCCCAATCCCTGCTGGCTAAACGTGGTAAAATCCATCCCAGTGCGATCGTCTGGATCGTGACCAATCGCCTCGGTAAACAGCACCCAGCCGGGCCGTCCAGCCGAGAGCATCATGTGCTCACCGCCCGGCTCGTGGATGCCAAAAATATACTCAGAATCAATTAACAATCGTTGCATAGTTATTTCCAATCAGTGTGAATTTCCCGTTGATTATAGCATACGTCGGCGGGATGGCTTAGATACGGGATTAAAACAGTTGCAAAATTTACGCTTATATCAATCTCGATGTACACTAATTTCTCAATCGAAGTTGTCCCGAATTTTCAGTAGAAGCTAATCTCTATGCCAACTAATAGAGATTATTGGGATTAATATTGTTCAGTAGCTAGGTAAACAGGTATACAGGTGACACCTCCCTATCTACCTGTTTACCAAAAGGATGGCTTATTTCCGATAATGTCTAATCTTAATCCTGCTGCGCTCTTGCGGCCAGAAATCGCTGATTTGGAAGAATATACGCCGATCCAACCGTTTGAGGTGTTGAGCCGACGGCTGGGCATTCCCGTCGAACGGATCGTCAAGTTGGATGCCAACGAAAACCCCTATGGCCCGCTGCCGGTGGTGGCCGAAGCCTTGGCTGAGTATCCGTTTTATCATATTTATCCCGATCCCCAACAAGCGGAACTGCGCGAAGCATTGAGCAGTTTTGTCGGCGTACCAGATGACAATATTCTGCCCACGCATGGCGCTGATGAAATGCTTGATTATCTATGCCGCCTTTTTTTGGCACCGGGCGATACGATCCTGAATTGTCCGCCTACCTTTGGTATGTATAGTTTTGACGCCGGATTAGTGGGCGGCAAGACGCTTGAAGTGTGGCGCAAGCCGGATCATGCGGTGGATGTGGCAGCGATTGAGCAGGCCATCAACGAACACGAAGCGGCCAACGTCAAACTACTTTTCCTCACCTCGCCCAACAATCCTTCCGGCAATTGGCTGGCGGATGAGGATTTGCGGCGTTTGTTGGCGTTACCAGTCATGGTGGTATTGGATGAAGCCTATGTCGAATTTGCCGATCACCCAAGCCGCGCCGATTGGGTGCTGCAATATGATAATCTGGTGATCTTACGCACTTTCAGCAAGGCTGCGGGCATCGCCGGTCTGCGCCTGGGTTATGGGATTTGCCCGAATTGGCTGATGACGCAATTGTGGAAGTTTAAGCAGCCGTACAATGTCAATGTGGCTGCCAGCGTGGCCGGGTTGGCTAGTTTGCGCTATGTCGATCAGATTATGGCGGTGGTCGGGAAGCTCAAGGACGAACGGAATCGGCTCTTTGCCCTGCTGAAAACTATTCCCTATTTGCGCCCGTATCCGACGCAGGCCAACTTTATTCTGTGCGACGTGGTAGAACGTGATGCCAAGCAGTTGAAACAAGGCTTGGAACAGCGTGGCATCCTGGTGCGCCATTACAACAAGCCCGGTTTGCAGAATTGTATTCGCATTTCGGTAGGCCGCCCTGAGCAGACTGAGCGTTTGATGGACGTGCTAGGAGAACTTGCTACGTTATAAAATATCAATCGTAATTCGTAGGGGCGCAGCAAGCAGCGCCCCTACGGTCAACTTTGAGTAAAGAGATAGATTGAATATGCGCCAAGCTGTGATCGAACGCAACACCAAAGAAACTCAGATCAAATTAAGCCTTAACCTGGACGGTCGCGGGCAGGCCGACGTCAATACGGGCATTGGCTTTTTGGACCACATGTTGACCTTGCTGGCGGGACATGGCCTCTTTGATATCACAGTCGAGGCCAAAGGTGATCTGCACATCGACGATCACCACACGGCGGAGGATATTATGATCTGCCTGGGCAAAGCGCTCGATCAAACCCTGGGCGACCGGCGCGGCATTGTGCGGACGGCGCACAGTTATGTGCCGATGGATGAAGCGTTGGCGTTGGTGGCGATCGATTTAGGCGGGCGACCCTACTGTGTCTTTGACGCTGAATTTGTTACGCCGAAAGTGGGCCAATTAGGCACTGATCTGCTCTTCCACCTCTTTGAATCGCTTGCCATCCACGCACGCATGAATCTGCACGCTAAGGTTTTCTACGGGCGCAACGATCACCATAAAGTGGAAGCGCTCTTTAAAGGGTTGGCGCGGGCATTGGATGCCGCAACCCAAATTGATCCACGCCGTCAAGACGTGCCGAGTACCAAAGGTACGCTGACGGCGTGATTTATTCATCATCGAAAATCGCAAATCAAACATGCTCTATCTCGTAGCTACCCCTATTGGCAATCTCGGCGATATTACGTTGCGTGCACTGGAAACTTTGCGCGCCGTTGATTATGTGGCTAGCGAAGATACGCGCAAGACCGGCCACTTACTCAAGCATTTCGAGATTCAAAAACCGCAAATCGCGTTCCACGAACATAACGAAGATCGCGCTGGTGGGCGAATTTTTGGGCTGTTGCAACAAGGTCAATCCGTGGCCGTGGTCACCGACGCCGGCACGCCGGGCATCTCCGATCCTGGCTTTACCCTGGTGCGGCGCGCAATTCAAGATCATATTCCGATAACGATGATTCCCGGCCCCACCGGTTTGATCATGGCCGTGGTGCTGTCTGGCTTGCCTTTACACAGCTTCACTTTTCGTGGTTTTCCACCGCGCAAAAGTGGTCAGCGACAACGCTTTTTGGCCGTGGATAAGGCTTCGCCGCACACGCTCGTTTTCTATGAAAGCCCGTTTCGGCTGGCAGCCTTCCTGGCCGATGCCCTGGCCGTTTACGGCGATCGCCCCGCCGCGTTGGCGAATGATTTGACGAAACTTTATGAAAAAGTCGACCGCGGCACGCTTGCTTCATTGCACGCCGCGGTTGAGGGAGTAACGCTTAAAGGTGAATATATTGTGGTAATCGGCGGTTCAACCGATAAACACGTTGAAGCGTTTGAACAGGATGATGATTAAGCATCCTAGGCACAAGCGCCACAAACCCAGGCCGCACGCGGCAGACTGCTCGTTGGGATCGTCGTGCTCAGATCGCGTGTAACGGGTACATTGGCTTCTCCACAAAAGTCACATTTGCCCCGTTGTTTGGGCGTTGGCCTGGTTGACAAATGTTGGCGCATTTGCTCGTGTGTCTTGCGCTCCGTCATCGTTTTGCCGATGATCATCCAGGCAAATTTGCGGACCTTCTCATCAGTTTCCGTGGCATATAGCTGTTCCAAACGGGCCAGCG
Source organism: Caldilineales bacterium (assembly GCA_038225095.1). GTDB lineage: Bacteria > Chloroflexota > Anaerolineae > Caldilineales > Caldilineaceae > JAPLGZ01. Next base: position 5,305 of record JBBREZ010000130.1, on the reverse strand, counting down.
CCTCGGGTTCGTTGGGCAACCCACCATCTTCTAGTGCGTGCCATGCCTGGTAGCGCACGCGGCGGTCGTCATCCGTCATCATCCGAAACAACGCTTCCCACACGGCTGGGATGCGCGCCTGCACATGGCACGGGCAGAGATATTTGGCGGCATGCAGCCGGTCTTCGGCTTCGCTGCTGCACGCCATCACGAGCAGTTCGCCAATTTCCTCGCGGCTCACCTTCACTTCGCCGGGCCGGTGGGCGGCTTTTTGATGTTTGTTCATTCCCTGCGTTTTATGCATGATTTTTCTCCTCATGGCTGGATAAATCTTTGGTTAACCACAAGATCAGATCGTGATCTACGGTCACAATTTCACCTTGTTTGAGTGGTCGTTGGCCCTGACACACGCCCTGGCCGTCGGGTAGATAACTGCGCTTAGCATAGAGACGTTGCGCTGGCCCATAGACATCGAACAGACCCACGGTTATGCCCGCTTGCTGGGCACGGGTGGCAATTAACCGCTCGGCTGCGTCCAGCAAACGTGACGCAAGTCCTTGCCGCCGAAAAGGTTCAAACACTTCCAAATGATGGATCAGCGGAATGTTGGCTGCTCGAAAGCGCGGATTGTTCGATTGCCAACGAACCGTGACGAAGCCTGCGAATTCCCCATCAACCTGGGCCAACAGGGTTGCGCCGCCTCCTACGGCATGATCGGCAAGGTGAGCCTGCGCTTCATCCACATTGCCACCATATACAGATTGGGCGAACAATTTGATCGCTTGCGCCAAGTCGTCGGGCTTAATCTGTGTAATCTGGACATGACTCATTGGCTCGATTCCCTCGCTTGTTTTTGCTGATGCGATAACATTTGTTGCGCAGCCTGGCGGAGCTTGGGTTCAGCTTCTGTCGCCAAAATGGCTTGCAGGCTCTGGCTTGCTTGTGGATTGCCTGGCAATGTGCCTAATGCCGCAATGGCCGCCATGCGTACATTCAGGTTTGCATCGTGCAAAGCTAGGTCAATAAAATCTTCTACCACGGGCCCAGGTAATGCACAAAGCGGCGTACTTTTGCACTGCTCGCAGGTGAGGGCATGCAGCGCCTGTTTGCGCACGCGTGGTGCCCAATCATGCAACATCTGGCGCACAGGCTCAATGATGCGGTCATCGCCCAAGTGATCCATCAATTGCACACATAGGAAGCGCACGTTGGGATTTTTGTGGTCAAGCCCGCGCATCAGAGCTTGAAATGTCGTATCGGTCAGCGTGAGTTGCGAAAACTCGCGACCAAACGCGCCGCCTGTCAGTGCCCGCACGGCGTTGAGATAGTGAGCCTTGAAGCCCAACAAATTGACTAATTGATCGGGGCTACATGCTTGATAATCGATTGGTTGGTTGATGTCTAAATCCATTTTTTTCTCCTGTCGTAGATGGTGAAAGTCAGCGCGCCACAAAGCGTCGCCCTGGCTGTGCAGGCCAATCTTCCACGCGTGTAGGAGGCAGGTTATTCGAAGCAATTGTGCATGAGCGTAGCCATAAAAAAAGCCTCCCACTGGCGGGAAGGCTGCATGCACAAAAAATAAAACTGGTGTGGAAAAAATCTAGCCTGGCCCGTCGTTAGTCGATTACCAATCCTAATGGTAATCGCACGATAGCCGCCGCGGCAGGCTTAGAATTGGTGCGCGTCTCGTCTGCACTTCGCTTTTGAGCGAAATGTTGGCGAGTGATATAGGAATTTTGGACAGCTACGCACCTATTCATAGCCTGAAACCATATCATGGTCCATTTAATTTGTCAGCAGCCAATAATTTCAAGCAATTACTGCTCTCATGAACCATTTATTTCAAAAAGTCGGCTCAACAAATTTTAAAGCGCTTCCACCATAAAATAGGTTGTATCTACTTCTGTACCCAAGAATCATATACTGGCCTATTGTAGTTCTGTTGTACTTTGGTTACGCTGCTATTACACAATGCCTTTAACCAATTTTACAAAACTTGAGAGGAAAAAGTCTTGACTACCTATCGTTCTAACGCCAGTTTCCGTGATCAGATCGAAGATTTTGCCCAACGCCAACCAGAATTATTTGTAGCTGGCGTATTTGCTGGCGGCTTTCTCTTAGGTTATTTTTTAAAAAACGTCAATAGTCGCATGCCAGCACTGGATAACCGCAACTTCAATGACACATACCAGGCGCGTTTCGCTGATCGAACACAGAACGGTGGCAATGCTGCCACACCACCGCGCTCTTCGGCGCGGTTGGGCGCAACTGAAGACCAGATTTCACGCGCGCCGCAACAGTCAGCCGCCAGCGCTGTGTCAAACGACGATTTGAGCACAACGGGCACTGCCTATGAGCTTGACCCAAAGAGCATCACGGGCGGCTAAATTTTCAATTGGTAAAATCAGTAAACTTCACAGTATAAATGCGGAGGGTTCAGGCATGCCTGAACCCTCCGCATTTATATCACCATTAAAATTTGACCTTAAATTGCACACGAGCTAAAGCAGCAATCTCGGCGGAAGCTTCATATTGCGCGTACCATTGCGCATAGGTTGCGCCATAAATTAACTCATCTGCGCCCAGCGTTTGATCGACAAGCCCAGAGAAATATCCGGCCAATAATACAAGCCGGAAGAACCGGATTGCGTCTGGTAGACGTTCTAACTCCTCGTTGCTAGGACGCCGGTACTGGCAATAGCCATCGACAATCGCCGTGATTGCCGCGTGATCGATCTGTAACTGCTGCTTTGAAAAGCAATTGCTCAACAAAATTCCTACATCAATGATTGCTGGACCTTGCCCCGCACTTTCCCAGTCAATCAACATAATTTGTCCGCTAGGTGTAATGACCACATTACTTGGATTGCAGTCGTTATGAATCAATGTAAACGGTAAATCTTCATAACGGTCGGCAGTCTGCACCGCCTTGACCAAATGTTTGTACTGGGCTTGCCGTTGTTCCGGTACTTGTGTCGCAATGGCGGTCAGGTGTGTATGTGCCCATGCCAATTCCTTGACGGGCAGCATACTCGCCCGTGGCAGTGTTCTATCTCGCTGTAGCATGTGTAACTGGCCTAACGCCGCGCCTAAAGCGAAAAACGTTTTGGAATCAGCGTCAAGATTAGCTCCGCTAGGGGCAATCTGCACTGCATTTTGCTGGTCTGCTGGTTGCCAGGCAGTTAATGCTTGTCCAACAAAGGTACTAATCAGGATTTGCCAATCACCTGCGCGTGTAACGCTAACACCGTTAACAGCCCGGATCACTCGTTCGGCTGGATAAGCCTGCTTTTCCAAGGCTAAGAGCACAGACGCCAGCGCCTCGACATCAAACAGTGGGCCATCGTAGCTGATTGCTAGATAGGCACGTACGATCCAGTCTGGGCCACCAGTATGCTTAAGGCGATACACTTTTTTCCAGCCGTTCGCCAGGATATACAACTTGACCACGCTTGTTTGATACTGCTGCTCGATCAATTCTCCTAATTTTTCCGTCTCATCCATCTTTCTCCCTCCTTTATCTTATAAAAGCTTTGCTCGCTTGTGTTCCTCGAAATTTACCTGTCGAATCGCTATTTCCAGCAAGCCCCAATAACGCAAATCGATGATTTTTATTGTTATTAATCTGTTTCTTAGCTTATATAACCAAACGTTAATATATTCTGGATATTTGTACATCCAATTTTAAAATGCCGCGAAGGATTTAACGTTTTTTAACGATTAATATAATAGATAACTATACTGCGTTTATAATCGCCTATGCGAAGGTTAATATTGTAAGATAAAGTGTTATAAATTGTTAATAGGTTGCATCGTTAATTAATGAAATTATCTTATTCGCACAATTATTTGTATAATGGAGGGAATTAACAAGCATGGAAATGACCCTTATTCAACCGAGAGAGGTGAAACTGTTTCGCACTGGCTATCGGGTGAGCAAACGCTTGCTGGATTTGGCGGTGTGTGCGTTGTTCCTGCCGGTGCTCTTGCCCGTGCTCGGCCTCTGCGCGGTGTTGATCTGGCTGGACAATCCGGGCCCGATCTTTTTTAAGCAGCACCGCACGGGCAAGGGGGGCCGCCGCTTCCGCATGTATAAGTTGCGTACGATGGACACCAATGCCGAAGCCCTCAAGCAGACCTATGCCCACCTCAACGAATTGACCTGGCCCGATTTCAAAATTAGCGATGACCCGCGCGTGACGCGCATCGGGCGCCTGTTGCGCAAGACCAGCTTGGATGAACTGCCGCAAATCTTCAACATTTTGAAGGGTGATATGAGTCTGGTCGGGCCGCGGCCGACCTCGTTTGATGTGAGCACGTATCAGTTGTGGCACACCGAGCGTTTGGAAGTGTTGCCGGGTCTCACCGGTTTGTGGCAGGTCAGTGGCCGCAGCGATTTGGATTTCGACGACCGTCTGCATTTGGATATCGAATATATCGAACGCCAAAGCTTGTGGTTGGATATTCAGATTTTGATTCGTACCGTCACGGTTGTCTTTACACAGCAGGGTGCCTATTAATGATTGAGGTTATCTAGCTTTTTTAAGCAGAGTATAGAGAAAGCAGGATCAGCTTGGATTCTGCTTTCTCTACGCGCGTGTAACCGCCCAGGCATAGACAACTAGATTTTCTGGATCTTCCCACGCACTACCCCTATCGTTAAACTCACGCGTAAGCGCAATCCCCCTTGATGCACCATTATTGTACCCCGTAATAATGATCAGCCGCTTGATCTCAGTTGCATGCACCACATACTGCTGCAAAAGGCCAAGCATTTTGGCGCCAATCCCCTTGCCGCGATCCTGTGCATGAAAGAAATGGTAGCCAAAGTTAGCGGAAAATTTGGCGTCCTCGGCGAAGATGTGGGCGGTGCGGTGATCAGCCATGATGATAAGGTTGGTTATTGGCCGGGCGCGCAACCGATCAAAGTCAAGTTGGTTTTTGAGAAAAGCAGCGGGCGCGTGCTCGGCGGCCAGTTGGTGGGCAAAGCGGGTGTCAACAAGCGCATCGATATCGTTGCCACCGCCATCAGCGCACGCATGACGCTTGGCGATCTGGCGATGCTCGACCTTTCTTATGCGCCGCCGTATTCGCCCACGTGGGACCCGATTCAGGTGTGCGCGAATGTGGCTCTCAGAGAATAGGTCCATCGCGAACCTCAGACCTGACAGGTGCGCCACCCACACAAAGACTGATTGACTAATCTGTTCTGGCGGCGCACCTGTCAGATCTCAGTCGAGTGTCAACACAGTTCGCAATGGCCCTGCCTCAGAGACGCAGCGGGTTGAAATCGGCTGGTAAATACGCTATACTTATCATGTGGCTA
>JBBREZ010000129.1:0-14757 GCA_038225095.1 Caldilineales bacterium | reverse complement strand
TTTTAGCCGCACAATTGGGGTATACGCAGAACGTGCGGCTAAAAGCACGCACCTACGAATGATTTTGTTCGGCAAACACTGGATACTTATTTCATTGAAATGGCCTTAACGTTTAGAAAAGGATAAACCAATGGCTGATTTAATCGGCATCGAAGCCTTTGCGGATGTACAACGCTTGATTGTCATCGCGGCCCACCCGGACGATTTGGAAACCATGTGTGGCGGCACAATTGCGCTGCTGGTGGCGCGCGGGGTGGCAGTATTCTCGGTCAACTGTACGCTAGGTGATATTGGGACGCAGGCGGCTGGCATCAGCCGTACCATGTTGGCGGCCACGCGGCTGGCCGAAACTGAAGCGGCGGCGCGCATCTTGGGGATTCAAAAGACGTACAACCTGGAACATCACGACGGCGAATTAGTGCCATCACTCGAACTGCGCGCCCAGATTGCCCGTCTCTACCGCATCACGCAGGCTGACACCTTGTTTACGTTTGACCCTTATTGGAATGGTCAGATTCACCCCGATCACCGGGCGGCGGCGCAAGCGGCGTTGGACGCCTATATGCCGTCCAAAATGCCACTCTATCACCCCGAACAGTTGCAGGAAAAGGGCGCGCTAGTCAGCCTGCTGCAACGCATTTTCGTCTTTTCTAGCGATCGCAACCCGAATGTATTTGTGGATGTCAACGCCATTTACGCGACAAAGATCGCGGCCAGTTTAGCGCATCAAAGCCAATTTCCCAACGGCGAAGAGAATCTCGATTGGATGAAAGCGCTGGATGCCAAAGCGGGCGCGCAGATTAACGTCACTTATGCCGAGGTTTTCAAGCAGTTGGACGTGTGGTGATCGGCGGCTTACCGAAAACGGCGGAAAGCCCCTAGCTTCAGCTAGGGGGATGGATAGCCGCAAAACCTACTGGTTTTGGACATCATTGTAAGCACTTTGACATAATTGAAATCCTCCAAAATATGGTATAATAGAGCTACAAAACGTTGAGACGGGGTAACAGCCTCCTTCGTTATCGCCCTTTAACAACTTCAAATTTCCGGTTGCGTTGAGTAGTTCAACGCGTAAAATTTGAAACGTATCAAAGAGCACCAATACTGTATGAGAAGGGGCATCTTCTCTAGGATTAGCGGGCGTAAGACCCAATCAGGGGCTGCCCGTGTTTGACTCCTGAATCCCCTGCCTTTAGGCATAGGGAGTATGTCAAGTGCCAATCACGCATACCCGGAAAGGGCCCGGCACGTTGTCCTTTTACGGCAACGCGTGTTCCCCTAACTCTACCCCGACATCGCCAGACGGCTGCACCAAGCGCACGTCCTCCGCGCTGCGCCAGAGGCCAAAGCTGAGTTTATACAGGCCTGGATCTACATCTAACACCGTGACATCGCGATAGATTTTGCCTGTACGCCAGGCGGAAGTCCAGATCGCCGGATCGTGGTCAAAATTCTTCTGGGTGCCGGCTTGGTCTGCGTGCAGCCATAGGGTGTAATCCTGATCCATCGGCGCAAGCACTTCGAAATAGATCGTCAATGCCGTCTTTTGGTCAGCCGCCGGTTGAAGCTGATAACCCACCACGTGCAACTTTTTCCCACCAGATGGATCGGCCAACACAACGTCCAGTTTTTGCGGTAATTTAGCCAGCAGCGCGGCCCGAATTTTTTCTGCCAGCGCGCCATCGGCTGCCTGATCCAGATCGAGCAGCGCAGCGAGCGGCAAAGCGGTTACATCGATCTTCAACAAAACCTGTTCTGCCTGCGTGCGCAACGCAGCGCGATTCGGCCAATCAATGTGGGGACCAAACGTGCTGGTCAAGGCATAGATCATCACGGTTTGGGTGATGGGCGCCGTGGCTGCCTGATTTAGTGTACTTATACTGATCGGATTATTGGCATAAATGGGTGTGAAGAGCGTAAGACCGGCTTCGCTCTGGGCTTGGAAGTAAGGCTGCGCGAGCAAGGGCGCGGCAAAGTTGATCACGCGCGAAACCGTGCGGTTGGGGAAATTAATATCTTTGAACGAAAACTGCCAGGCATTATCCTTGGGATCCAACAGTACATAGTCGAGTTTGGAATAACGATTATTCATAAACGCCGCCGCAAAGAGCGCTGGGTCAGTGGTGGTGGCTAAGCGTTCCAGAAAATCGGCGCGATCATGCAAAAGGCCCGCAGGATGGCTAAAGGTCGCCGTCCAGGGGATAAACGTGTAGAGCGGGCGATAGGCGAGCAAGTCGGCGTAATTATTGCCTAGGAGAATATCTTTATTCAGGTATTGTTGATTGGTCAGTTTATCCAGCGCGGCGAGTTGCGCTTGTGGCACATGCGCATCGAGCGCTTTCTGGACATTATCATCTTTCAGTAGGGCATTGATGGTTTCCTGCCCAAAGAAGAGTAGCAAAATAACGATCAACGCGGGGGCCAGCTGTCTGAAATTAACGGTCGCCGCTGGAACCAGCCGTTGCCAGAGATTTTCGTGCCAGAGCCGCAGTAATCCAAGCAGGGCGGCCAGCGCCAGCAGGTAATCGATCACAGGATAGGCGCGGAAGGTCAGCAACGGATGGTCGGTCAAGATGCCGACATAGCCCAGCGCCGCCCAGATGTAGACGGCGATCACCAAGTTCAACAGACTGCGCGATACCCGATTGCCACCGGCGCTGAGCACGAGATAGATCAATCCGCTCAGGAGCAACACGCCGCTAATCGATTCATCAAGGAAAGGCAAAGGCAGCGGAATCTTACCGTCCGACAACCAGCGATTTTGCAATGGGTCCCAGCCGCCGGTCGTGTACATGCTGTAGAGGTAAGGTCCCCAATAGAAACTGCTCAACAATGCGGCGCTGGCGAGCATCATTATGGCGTTGCGGATGTTCAGTTGCCAGACCGTGTCTTTTGCCCTTTTCAGCCATGCGACGGCCAGCTTCAACACCAAGCTCACGCCGCCGATGAAGAACCAATAATAATAGGTCTGAAACAGCAACGCACCGAGTAGACCACCGATCAACCACCAGCGCATCTGCTTACGCCACTGAGTTGGGCGTTGCTGGCGTACATCCTCGACCCAATAGAGCCACCAAGGAATAAAGAGCACAAGCGTCAGCCACTCAGCGGGTTTGAACCAGAGTTGGTAGAACAATAGGACAAAGGCCGCGGCCACAGCTAATTTGTAGTCCACCACGCGCCGCCACAGCCAGGTGCTGAAATAGGGCATTGCAAACGTGGTCACCAGCAGGCCGGTCTTCATAATATGAAATGGCTCGATGTGGAAGAGCGCAGCCAGGCGACCGAGGATATAGTAATACAGTGGGGGATAAAAGGTGGGCAGATCCCGATAGACCGCATCGACATAGCCCGCATAGGTGGCAAACTTGGTAACAGAATAGGTGTAAAAACGCTGGTCGCCCGTTACCGCGCCCACAGTGAACTCTGTATTTTTGAGGACGAGCGCCAAGGTTGCGGTCAGAAAAAGACTGACGACGCCCACGGCTAGCTCAAAGCGCAGCGGATCACGCAGCGGCAGCGCAAAGATCAGCAGGAGGAGACCCACCAAAGTAACCAATGCCACTTCCAGCCACACATCGAGCCACGGATGCGTGGCGATGGTGACAGGGGCGTGCTCGATTAGAAAGTATAAAGCCAGTGTACACAGTGCTGATAGGCTGAACGAAATAAGCGAATGGATAGGCCATTGCGAACGAGTCATAAGGCGAGAACCTGGCGCATCATACCTTTTTTAACCAATTCTCACAACGAAGGTTGGGTACAGCGCGAAAGTCTTTATCTGTCGTTAGCAAGATCAAGTCATAGCGTAACGCAATGGCTGCGATCAGCGAATCGACTATTTTTAATTGTTGACCTTTATTGCGCAAAGAGAATTGCAATTCAGCAGCAACTTCAGCATCCGCCTCATCTGTTGCATAAAATCGAAATTTAAGGCGCAGCCGTCGCCACTCGGCCAGGTTTCGAGTTGCGCGTGGCAACCCGCTCAAACCGAATAGCAGTTCCGTCACGATCGGGGTGCAGATGGAAAACGTGTCAGCCTGATCGACGCGTCCCAAGCCATGCTCGCGGAGAGGATGTTCAAGCGTGACCAATGGCGATGCATGATTTGTGTCTAATAAGTAGTCGCTCACCGTTATTTTCCCAACGCTTCGATCTCTGCTTCCATTTTTGCCCACTCACGGTTCCATTCTTCTAGATTGAAGTCTGGGTCATGGGGTGCGTTGCGTAATGCTTCGGCGAGTGATCCTTGTGCAGGTCGTATGGCATTAGGGTTCTTGGGCAACGCTTTAATCTTTGCGACCACCTGTTCTGGTGTTGGAAAAAAATCTTCTTGTCTGAGTGCATCGCGCAAGATGACCATGGCTGTCTCCTCAATGCTCAATTGTTGTTTTTCGGCGGCTTGTTGTAACTTTTTCGCTAATTCATCGGATAAACTAATGGTTAGAGCCATGTTGCACCTCCTGTCACTTAAAACTCTATTGCCTTAGGCCAATCCAAGCCATCAATAACGATCCAGGGATCGAGACCTTCGGCAGAGCATTCGACGACTCGACTGCCGTTCGACAAGACTTCGGCGTGAGCTCAGACTTCGGCGAGCTCAGTCGAGTCGTCGAACGCTTACGCCCCGGTCGGGGTCTGAGAGACGGTCTGAAAAGAATTCGTAGGTGCGGTTTGTAACCGCACAATCAGGGGATGACCGTGAACGTGCGGTTACAAACCGCACCTACAAAGTCCCTGATCCACCCTTTTCAGACCGTTTCTGAGACTTCGGCGTGAGCGCTCAGTCGAACGCTCAGTCGAACGCTTGCCGAAGACCGCCGAACGTCCTGTTAGGTCGGTCAAAAGGCCCAGCCCGTATCCTTATTGATTTGGAATGGCCTTATACCTTGATCGTGTGCGTCCAGCCATATGGGTCGGCGACGCGACCGTATTGGATGTCGGTGAGCGTCTGGAAAAGCTGCTTGGCGACCGGCCCCGATTCGCCGCCGCCCACCACATACTCTTTTTCCTTGTAACCGAATTTGCTCACCGGCGCCACCACAGCTGCTGTACCGAGACCAAACGCTTCGGTGATCGCGCCGTTCGCCAGATCGCGTAGAACGTCACTCACTTCCAGGCGCGTCTCTTCGATCGTGTAGCCAAGATCGGGTGCCAGTTTGAGCACGGAATCGCGCGTGATGCCCGGCAAGATGCTGCCCGAAAGCGCCGGTGTAACAATTCGTTTGTCACCATAGACAAAGGCAATGTTCATCGAGCCAACTTCTTCCACGTAGCGGCGTTCGGTGGCATCGAGCCAGAGCACCTGTTGGTAGCCGAGATCCTTCGCTTGCTCCGAAACATAGAGGCTGGCCGCATAGTTGCCACCGGTTTTGGCGTCACCCACGCCACCGCGCACGGCGCGCACATAGTCGTCGGAAATGTAGACGGGCACGGGATTGAAGCCAGTGGCAAAATAGGGGCCGACCGGGCTGAGAATAATAAAGTGCAGATAACTGTGACTGGCGTGTACGCCTAGCGCTGGCTCCGTGGCGATCAAGGTGGGGCGGATGTAGAGCGAGGCGCCTTCTTGGTCGGGCACCCACTCGTGCTCTAGCGTGACCAGTTGGACAATCGCGTCCAGATGTTCTTCGGGATCAATTTGCTGCATCGCCATACGCGTGGCCGAGCGGTTAAAGCGTTTGATATTTTCCCAGGGGCGAAAGAGATTGATGTTGCCATCTGGCCGGCGATAGGCTTTGGTGCCTTCGAAAATTTCCTGTGCATAGTGAAAAACCGCCGTCGAAGGGTCGAGCGTGAAGGGGCCGTAAGAGCCAATCTTGGCGTCGTACCAACCCTGGTCGGCCGTCCATTTTTGGGTGAACATGCGGTCGCTGAAATATTTGCCAAACGTCAGGGTTTGGGGAAATGGCTTCCGAGCATTAGTCGCCAATGGTTCAATCTTGATTTGCATAAAGTCCTCTGCGTGGGTCGTAGATAAAGGATTTCGTTCAAGTTGAGGGCATTATACAAAGGAAGTAGACCGTTTGTCATTTTTCAGAGCCAACCGATACCACCCGTGGATGCGTCCCAAATTTTGGGCGTCTTTTTGCCGCAGGGATAAATCCCGCAACTGACAGTAGCAAGTGCCCTTAGGCACTGAGAATCCTAGTCGCCGAGGCGACTTCTTACTGTCAGCCGCCAAATTTCATTTGTGCCAAAAATTGGGGTGTACCCATCATCCGTTTAGCGTTTGACGCCACCAATAATCAGGATTATAATTGAATTGACTTACGGTTGCTCCCCAAGCACCCATTGTGAATATACCCTAAAGATGAGTTGTGTGGCTTATGTTTATCCGCATGCTCGGCTCAAATCAGCGATTGATTAGAATCGGGGAAGGAGGTCAAAGCGCTAATCGAGCAAGCTAATGGAAGTCATCCATGTGTAGGGGCACGCCATGGCGTGCCCGTCCAGTTGATTAGATAGCGTTGATTTGTTCTGTCGCTAAGCTTGAACGTGCTATGGATTTGCCTTGTCGTTGTTCGCTAGCAAGCAGTATTGTGCGTGATCAGATATTAGGGACAAAGGAGAAATCGAAGTGGCTCATCCGCGTAATTTTCCGCAAAGTAGTTTAACGCGTAGACAGTTGTTGCAAATCATGGCCGGTGTGACTGGGGCCGGGGTATTGAGTGCCTGTGTGGGGGCGACCGCGCCGCAAACGGGCGCTCAGCAAGGTGCCGCGGCTGGACCCAAGGTCGACAGTGTGGTTCCCCAAGCCGCCAGTGGTGGGCTATCCGGTGAAGTCGTTTTTGGCATTATGGGTGGCCCAGAAGCGGATGCGCACACACGATTGGCGCCCCAATTTGTAAAAATGACCGGCGGCAAGTTGACCTTGCGCGTCGATGATATTGGTCGCGATGTATGGAACAGCCGTTGGCTGACCAATTTCCAATCCAAGTCGGATGCATGGGACGCCGTCAATATTCAATCCGGCCCGTTTAAATTGGCCGGCCCGGCTGGCTTTTTGCTGCCTTTGAATGACTTCATGGATGACCCCACGCTGTTCGATAAACAAAAATTTAATATCGACGATTGGCCTAAGGCATTGTTGGATCTGTTCACCATTGGTGGCAAGCTCTACGCCTTTCCCCAAGAAGCCAGCACGTTGATGTTTTATTACCGCACCGACCTGGTAGAAAAGTGGGGGCTGGAGCCACCGCCTGCGCAGGGTTACAGTTGGACGCAGCTGATCGATAACTGTAAAAAGGCCCAGGCCAAGATTGCTGCGGAAAAGCTGGATATGTTCCCGTTGTTGTTCGGCGTCAAAGCCGCCCATTCGGCCATTCATTTTCAACAAATGGCCTGGTCATACGGCGCGGATCTGTTCAAAGATGGCAAAATGCCCAATTTTAATTCACCAGAGGCCATTGCGGCGGTAGAGGACGCCGTCGGTTGGTTGGTGAAGGATAAATTGGTCACGCCCGGGATGGTGGGGTATGAGTATCCCGAAGTGCTGACCGCTTACCAGCAAGGCAAGGCGGTCTTCGCTTTGCAGTGGAATGCTGCGGCGCCGGATATTTTGAACCCGGAAAAATCGCCTGCCTCGGCCGGCAAAACGGCGTTCTCCGTCTATCCCTGGCAGACCGACAAGGGCGCTGAGCAGTTGCGGCTCTGGCCCTCGGTATGGTCGGTGGGCGTCTCGGCGTATTCCAAGCATCCCAAGGAAGCCTTCGAATACGCGGCCTGGTTCACCTCGAAGGATGTGGCCCGCGATTATGTGATGCACGGCGGCGGGTCATCCGGTCGCCAGTCGTTGCTGACCGATCCAGAGATTCTCAAGTCCAATCCGCAGTATCCAGCGATGTTGCAAGGGTTTAAAGTGTACCATGCCTTGCCGGACCTGGTGAGTTATGATTATCTCCTGAATAATATCCTGCCTGCGCATCTGCAAGCGGTGTGGCAAGGCACGACTCCGGCCAAAGACGCCTTGGCTGCCGCCACCGAAGAGGCGAAGAAGTATTTGTCGGATAAGGGCGAGATTTAAGAGAGCAGGGATACAGGATACGGGATACAGTAGGTAGTCATAATCCTGTATCCTGTATCCCTATTTCATAAGGTTGACCACCATGCTAAAACTCCGTCGTTTCTGGGCTTCTGACCGCGCGTATTGGACGTTGCTGCTGGCGCCAGCACTCATTGTGTTGGCGGTGATGTTTATCTATCCGCTCATCTACAGCTTTTATTTGAGCTTGACCGTTTATGATATCATTCTGCCGCCCAAATTCGTCGGTGCACGCAATTATGTACGCATCTTAAGCGACCCCCAAGTGTGGAACAGCGTGCGCGTCTCTTTGGTCTTTACCGTGGGCGCACTGGCGTTGGAGATGCTGATTGGTTTCGGCATCGCGCTCATCCTGCATGATCTGGGCCTAGGCAGAAATTTGTTCCGTACAATTTCGGTGATGCCGATCATGTTGACATCCGTGGTGATTGGGGTGGTTTGGCGCATGATGACGAATTACGACTTTGGTGTGCTGAACTACTTTACTTCGCTGCTTGGCTTCGCTCCCGTCGCCTGGACGGCCAACGTGCACACCGCTATGCCGCTCTTGATTGCTTCGGACGTGTGGCATACAACTGGTTTCGTAGTCTTGGTCCTGTCGGCCGGCCTGGCGCAACTGCCCACCGAACTCTTCGAAGCCGCGGAGATCGACGGCGCCTCCGCCTGGCATCGTTTGATCCACATGACGATCCCGCTGCTGCAACCGGTTTTCACCGTCGTCTTTGTCTTTCGCTCGTATGAACTGCTGCGCATGTTCGACAAAGCGATCACGTTGACGGAAGGCGGCCCCGCCCGCGCCACCGAGACCATCACCTTTCAAATTTATCAGCGCATGTTTAATGGTTTTCAGGTCGGCTATAGTGCTGCGGTGGCCTATCTGTTGTTATTGCTCACCCTGATCATCGTGCTGCCTTTTATTCGTAAGATTTGATAGGGTAGACAGTAGCAGGTAGACAGCATCACGCTGTCAAGCCCTGAAATAGGTTTACAGCAAATGCACAGATCACGGTAAGGCCGGCGGCCTGGGTATGGCTCTGCTGTTGCGCTTGTGCTATAATGCGCGTGCGATACTTTTTTAAAGTCAAACCCTAACCGTTCTTCGGCCACCGCCAGCGTTGTTTCCAGCATCACCTTTTCTAACAATAACTGCGCCACCAGTTTTTCCAGTTGCTCATTCCTACTCTTATGTTGCTTGACCTGGTGCTGCTCTTGGGGACTCTGGATCACCAGCCGTTTATGGCACACGCCCAGCCGCCCATAATTCTCCACCCACTAACGAATCGTATTCCCGCCCCCGATCCCGTATTTCTCACGCAAGGCAGACAGACTCGTGCCTGCTTCGTATTCACGCACCACTTGCACCTTGAAGGCTTTATTATATCGTTTCATTACAGCTTGCGTCATTTTTATCCCGTCCTTTCACTTTGGTTCAGTGCCCGGCTACGCACCGGGCTCCCTTTGCTACTGTAAATATATATCCGGACTGGTCACCTACCTTCTACCATCTATGAACCACTTCCTCTCCCTTCTCCCGCAAACCCTGATCAACGGCCTGACCTTAGGCAGCGTCTACGCGCTGATCGCGCTGGGTTATTCGATGGTCTATGGCATCTTGCGCTTGCTCAACTTTGCCCACGGCGACATCTATATGATCGGCGCGTACCTGGGCTATGGTGTGCTCCTGCTGACGTTTAGCCATGAACAGGCCCTGCTGCCCACCGCGTTGATTATCGTGATCATGCTTGTGGTGGCGATGGTCGGCGCAGGCGTGGTCAGCATCGCCGTCGAGCGTTTTGCGTATCGGCCGTTGCGTTATGCACCACGCATTGCCCCGTTGATCAGCGCCTTAGGCGTCTCCTTCATTTTGCAAAATTTGGTCCAGATCACAGTCGGCCCGCGCCCGCTCAGTTATGGCAGCGGCACCTTGATCCCGACCACGGCCATCCTAGAAATTGGCAGTTTAAAAGTCCATTATGCGCGGCTGTTGGTGATCGGCGCCGCCTTCGTTTTGATGCTAACACTAACCTGGTTTGTTCAGCGCACGCGCTTGGGCCGCGCCATGCGTGCGGTCTCGATGGACCTGGATGCCGCTGAGATGATGGGTGTCAATGTCAACCAGGTGATCATCGCCACTTTTTTCATTGGCGCCGCACTAGCCGGCGCGGCGGGCGTTTTGGTGGGCATTGTGTTTTTCAGCATCCGACATACGATGGGTTTTCAGGCCGGCCTCAAAGGTTTTACCGCCGCCGTTTTGGGTGGGATTGGCAGCATGCCGGGCGCGGCATTGGGCGGCCTTGTACTAGGCCTGGTCGAGGCATTTGCCAGCGTCTATATTTCGGCGACCTTTGTGGACGCCATCGCGTTTCTCCTGCTAGTTGTCGTCTTGCTGGTTCGCCCTAGTGGGTTGTTGGGCCGAGCAGTGGTGCAAAAAGTGTGATATACTAAGCCGTGTACACAACTATAAACAAAATTATGGATAAAAAGGAGGATGTTGTGGCGCAACCGATACTCGACCAGATGCTCGATAAGCTGAATTTCCTCGAAAAGCAAGAATTATATCAATTGATGCACGTCATCCAACGGCGTATAGACGAGCCGCGCGTGGCACATAAAGGGCAACAATGGCAGGAAGTTTTGCTTACGACTGGCTTTATCGCTGAACTACGTCCACCCCGCAACCAACAACCAAGGCAACGTTCGCGCATTGAAATCCAAGGTGAGCCTCTTTCACAAACGATCATCAGGGAACGCCGCTAAGTGACAGATTATTATCTGGACAGCAGTGCTTTGGCAAAGCGGTATATCAATGAAATTGGTTCTGCTTGGGTCGAGCAACTGTGTGATTTGTCATTTGAGCATGAAATTTACATTGCACGTGTCACCTGTGTCGAGATTGTCGCCGCCATTGCACGACGAACCCTTGGTAAAAGTATTACGCTCACTGCGGCAATGACTGCGATTACTCTTTTTCGGAGTGATCTGATCATCGATTATCAAGTTTTAGAAATTACGGTGGCAGTCGCGGAAAGAGCAATGGCGCTTGCTGAAAAATATAGTTTGCGAGGCTACGATGCGCTTCAATTGGCTGCTGCCTGTGAACTAAATACTTTACTGATCAGTAATCAACGCTCAGCGCTAACTTTTATATCCGCTGATGGCGAATTGAATAGCGCGGCCAGCCGTGAAGCATTAGCCACAGCTGATCCAAATCTTTACCCTTAACGAACAACCCCTCTTACATTATATTATGAGCTTGAAAGATGATCGTTCATCGTCTATCCAGTCAGGATTAAAGTCCAAAGGGCAGAACATCGGGGTGGATGAATGGGTAGCTCAGGTTGAGCAGCGGCAACAGCGTCGTAGCGGGCTGTGCGGGGCACTTGCCAATCGTTGGGCCGCGCTTCCGCTAGTTTGGCGGTATGCGCCGATCGTCCTTTTATGGTTAGTCGCGCCCCTGATCACCAACACGCCATTCGTATTAGCGCTGCTCGGCACCAGCGACAACGCATTTCTGGTGCGCCTGGGCGCGCAATTCTTGATCTTCGCCCTGTTGGCGATTGGGCTGAATGTGGTCGTTGGCTATGCCGGCCTGTTAGATTTGGGCTATGTCGCCTTCTATGGCATAGCGGGCTATGTGTATGCCTATCTCTCGTCCGATTTTGTGCAGATTGGCAGCCTAACTGGCCTGCACATCCCCGCGTTGCTGAGCGTGCCCCTGATCATACTCTTTACAATGCTGGTTGGCTGGCTGCTTGGGTTGGTCTCGTTGCGCCTTTCGGGTGATTATCTGTCGATTATCACGCTGGGCTTTGGCCTGGTCTTTCTTAATTTTGTCCTGGCGGCCACGCGTGTGCAATTTTGGTGGTTGGATCATCCGGTCGATCTAACGCGCGGGCCGAATGGCATCAACGATCTGGATCACATTTCGCTGTTCGGCTATCCAATTGCCTCTACGCTCCAAAACTACTATTTCTTCTTCATTTTGCTGGCCCTGGTCTATGCAATCGTGCATCGGCTGAATCAATCCAGGTTGGGGCGGGCGTGGCGCGCCATGCGCGAAGATGAACTGGCAGCCGAGGTGATGGGCATGCCGACGCAACAATTGAAGTTGATGGCCTTTGCGATTGGGGCGGGCATCGCTGCGCTGGCGGCCTGTGCCGATGCCGGTTGGCAAGGCAATGTCGTGCCGAACCCGCGCTATAGCGTGCTCACCTTGATCAATTTGTATGCGATGATCGTGCTCGGCGGCATCGGCAGTTTGCCAGGCGTGGTGTTGGGCGCGTTTATTTTTACGATGGTGCCGGAAGCGTTGCGCAGCATCCAACTGGCTGGGTTTCTCTTCTACGGCCTCGGTCTGCTTGGATTAGTCGCTTGGCTGCGCCCTTTCCAACGCTTGCTGATCATTTTGGGCGGCACGATCAGTGGCGGGTTGCTCTTGAAACTCAGCGTCTTTGCGCTCTGGCCGGGCTTTCAAACCGGCGCGCCCAGCACCGGCTCTGTGCTCAACCAACTCGTGCAACGGTGGCTATTGATCCCGACCGATTTTCAATTGATTGGCAACCTGGCCACAGGCGGTGCGGTTCTGTTGTTGCTGTTGACCATTTTGATCAAGTCGCGCGCACGCTGGTGGTTGTTGGGCGTCACGATTTATCTCTTTGCCTTCGCCTGGGAAACGCGGCTGGCTGTCGAACCCGCCGCCACCCGCATTCTAATTGTTGGCACGACGTTGGTCGTCATGATGATCGTGCGCCCCCAAGGCTTATTGGGCAAGCCTGAGGTGAAGGTTGTGTGATAAAATAGCAGCATGAGTAATGGTATTTCGATTGATCTGATGCGTCTGGAAGCGAATCAAAAGCTTGATCCGAGGCGCAAAAGCGAACTAGGCCAGTTCATGACACCCGCGCGCGTGGCCCAGTATATGGCCTCCTTGTTTTATCTGGGCAATTTTGATGCGATTCGCCTGCTTGATGCTGGCGCTGGGATCGGTTCGCTGACGGTGGCATTTCTAGAGAGGCTGTGCGCCGCAGAGATCACGGCAAATTCTATAGAAGTCACAGCCTATGAAATTGATGCACAATTGCGTGCATATCTGGAAAAACTTTTGGACACTTATACGAGGGGTGTACAAACGGTAGGGAGTACGTTAACAAGCGCTATTGTCGCCTATGATTTTATAGAGGATGCAACCGACCGCATCATTTTTTGGAACACGCAAGCTTTTACACATGCAGTTCTAAATCCACCTTACAAGAAAATTCATAGCGATTCGCAACACCGGAAATCTTTAAGAGCCGTAGGGATTGAAACTGTTAATCTTTACTCCGCATTTCTTGCCCTAACCATTCGCTTGATGAAAGATGGCGGTGAAATTGTTGCGATCATTCCACGTAGCTTCTGTAATGGTCCTTATTATCATTCTTTTCGAGTATCATTACTAGCGGAAACGGCGATCAACCATATTCATCTATTTGCGGCGCGCAATAAAGCTTTTGGCGATGATGACGTTTTGCAAGAGAATATCATTGTTCATTTGGTCAAGGGGGGCGTTCAAGAAACTGTTACTGTCTCTACTTCGACCGATCAAACATTCGAAGATTATCTAATTGATGAGTATCCGTTTGATCAGATTGTACAACCCAATGATTCGGCTCAATTTATTCGTATTCCAACGACAACAGCACAAAACATTATCGAACGGTCACCTTTTGTTCGCTCTTCTCTTCAAAATTTAGCACTCGAAGTCTCAACCGGTCCCGTTGTTGATTTTCGAGTAAAGGCATATCTGCGCAATCAACCAGAGGTAGGGAGTGTGCCACTGCTGTACCCTGGTCATTTTACTAGCGAGAGCATTGCGTGGCCCAAGCTCGGCACGAAAAAGCCAAACGCGCTGAAAGTATGTCCTGAGACTGTGAAATGGCTCTATCCGAATGGCTTTTATACAGTGGTCAAGCGCTTCTCTGCCAAAGAGGAAAAACGTAGAATTGTGGCTAATGTTGTCAATCCAGCTATGTTTGAAAGCACGCAACTAGGCTTTGAGAACCACCTCAACGTGTTTCACCAAGGCAAACGTGGTTTGTCTGAAGAATTAGCCTATGGCCTGGCACTGTTTCTAAACTCTTCGCTTGTAGATGATAACTTCAGACAGTTTAATGGTCATACCCAGGTAAATGCAACAGACCTGCGTTTAATGAAATATCCCAGTCAGGAGACTCTTATTGACTTTGGCAAGTGGGCCAAAATTCGTAATCAGGCGCCATCACAAGAAGAGATTGATCAGAAGGTAACTTCAGCCATATGGCCCAGCAAATACGTATTGCAGAAGCCTTGAACATTCTAGTTGATTTGGGTATGCCGCGCGCACAGCAAAATGAACGTTCTGCATTGACGCTTTTGGCACTCCTGAATTTAACGCCCAACAATGCATCAGTGGCCCATACAACCAGGAAAATAATTCGTAATGCTCGAAGCCAATCATCTAAGCCTCAGCTTCGGCGGTTTACAAGTGATCAACGATCTCTCGTTCACGGTCAACGAAGGCGAGATCGTCAGCTTCATCGGCCCAAACGGTGCAGGGAAATCGGCCACCTTAAACTTGATCACCGGCGTTAATCGACCAGCCAAGGGCGACATTCGCTTTCAGGGCCAATCGATTATCGGCTGGCAACCGCATCGGATCACAGCCCTCGGCATCGCGCGCACGTTCCAGACGTTGC
>JBBREZ010000128.1:0-14857 GCA_038225095.1 Caldilineales bacterium | reverse complement strand
AAGTCATCGACTTCTATGATGATCTGGATACCGTGTTGCCGCTGCCCGCCGCATCATTCGATCTGATCATCAACCGTCACTCTGCCTTCAACGCGCTTGATCTGGAGCGTGTGCTCAAACCGGGGGGCGTCTTTTTGACGCAACAGGTGGATGGCCGCAACCTGAGCGATCTTTCCGCCTGTTTTGATGCAGTGCAGCCCTACACCGCTTTCACGCTGGAATTTGCCTTGGGCTTGCTGCGCAAAACCAATCTGGTCATCGAGCTTGCCCAAGAATGGACTGGTAAGCTCCGCTTCAAAGAGGTTGCAACCCTCGTCTATTATTTGAAGGCGATTCCCTGGACCGTACCAGATTTTTCAGTCACGAAATATCGTAACCATCTAGAAAAATTGCTGCAGCGATTGGAAGCGGACGGTGAATTAATTTTTACCGAGCGGCGCATGCTGATCAAAGCAAAGAAAGCTGATTCATTGGTCAATGATCAAGTAAGGAGTAACCTTGAATAAATTAAACGCTACCAGCGCCTACCTGATCCGTTGCAGTTTGAGCGCGCTGTGTAGCGGGTTGATCTTTACGGCGCTCACCGCCTATTACGTGCGCAACGTGGGTCTGAACCCGCTGCAACTCGTGCTCGTCGGCACGGCAGTAGAGACAACCTGTTTTCTCTTTGAAGTGCCAACGGGCATTGTGGCCGACATGTACAGCCGCCGTTTATCAGTAATCATCGGCGGTTTTCTGATTGGCTTTTGCTATATGCTTACGGGTCTGGTGCCGCTTTTTCTGATCATTATCGTCGCCGAAATCATTCGCGGGATTGGCGAGACCTTTATCAGTGGTGCGGTGGACGCCTGGATCGCCGATGAAGTGGGCGTTGACAAGGTGGGTCACACCTTTCTGCGCGGCTCACAGGCTGGGCAGGTGGGTGGGCTGCTTGGCGTCTTGCTGAGCGTGGTGTTGGCAAGTCTGTTTGATTACAAAACGCCAATTATCCTGGGCGGCGCGCTGTGGATTGGCTTAAGTCTGATCTTGATCCTGATCATGCCCGAAACAGCGTTCAAACCGGAGCCACGCGGCGAACGGACCCATTTGCAGACGATGTTCCACACGCTGAGTGAAGGCTTACAACTGGTGCGCCGCACGCCGATTTTGCTCATTCTGTTGCTGGGCGAGCTTTTTTATGGGGCGTTTAGCGAAGGTTTTGACCGGCTGTGGGAAGCGCATTTTTTGACGAACTTGCACATGCCGGTGCTCAGCGCACCGCTGATCGGCAAACTGGATCCGATTGCCTGGTTTGGCCTTTTCAGTATCATTTTGACGATCACCGGCTTGATCGGCGCGGAGATTTTACGCCGCCGGGTCAACTTAAACGATCACAATACCGTGGCGCGTACCCTGGTGGCGTTTTATACATTGGTCATGGTTGGCGTGATCGGGCTGGGGTTAGCGCGCAACTTTGGCTGGGCCGTCGTCGCCTTATTGCTAGCAAGCCAGTTCCGTGGGTTGGCCGGTCCCGTGCTTAATACTTGGCTCAATCAGAATATCAGTTCCAATGTGCGGGCGACCGTACTTTCGCTGAACAGCCAGAGCAACGCTTTTGGGCAAATTGTCGGCGGGCCAGGCGTCGGCGGCGTGGGCAAAGGCTATGGGATACGCGCCGCGCTGATCCTCGCCGGTGCGCTACTCTCTCCGCTACTCGTCCTCTATGCCCGCACTATCAACCGACAATTGCCCGTGATTGTTGACCCGGTGGCTGCGGAACAGGGACGGGAAATGTAAGCACGTAGGGGCACTGCTTGCTGCGCCTGCTGTCGTACCTGCTGGGCGCAGCAAGCAGCGCCCCTACAAAAATGTTAAAATTGATAGAGGTATTTGCGTCAAAAGATAACGCAGCCTTAACCCAGTTAGCCAATAGCTTTAACCAGATGATTCTACACTAACTACTTGCAAGTTTAACAGATTTCATCTACAATTCAAGCAAGCCCATTTCTTCAATCTATCCCCATCGTGCTTGAACCATTTTCAGCAAGGAGCGGTATATGAAAGTTTTATTCAGCAAAGCGAGTGTTTTTGGCATCGTTTGTGCCATTTTGTTGGCGGCGTGCGTCACGCCAGCTGCGAATTCCGGGCAGGCGCCGGCATCTAACGCAGCACAACCGGCGGCGCCCAGTGTCGTCAACGTCTATACCGATGGCGACACGAATATCAGCGACTGGTTCTCTAATATTGTCAAGCCGGCCTTTGAAAAGAAATATCCGCAATATAAGGTTAATTTTGTCACCGTGCGCGGCGTCGGCGGTGGCACGAAGGACATTGCCGACCGCGCCTTAGCGGCCATGAAAACCAATTCTGATCCACAAGCCGAAGTGCTCGACTTCGATGCGCTAGGCGCTCCAGAATTGATTCAAGCGGGTCTGTGGCAAAAGCTGGATGAGACCAATGTGCCCAACATCAAAAATGTTGTAAAAGCAGCGCGGCTCACCGAGTTCAGCACAGCCTACCGTGGTTCACAAGTGTTGATTGCCTACGACAGCAACAAGGTGAAGGAAAATGAAGTGCCCAAGACCTTCGCCGATTTGATTACCTGGATCAAGGCGCATCCTGGTCAGTTTGCCTATTGCCGGCCAGACAAAGGCGGTAGCGGCGGCAATTTTGTCGTGCGCGCGATTTATGAAGTGACGGGCAAGGATCCTTCTATTTTTAAGCCTGGCCCTGCGGATCCAGCCTTAGTCAAGCAATTTGACAAAGCTTGGGCGTTGCTGCGTGAGATTCATCCCGCCATCTATGACAACGGCTCCTATCCAGCCGGTAACAATCCCTCCTTGCAACTGCTCGCCAATGGCTCGGTCAGCATGATCTCGGCCTGGTCGGATCAGTCTATGCAAGCCCTGAGCAAGGGTGTGTTACCAGAGAACATTAAGCTCCTTCAATTCACCGATCTCCCGATGCCGGGCGGCTACGCACCGCTCTCGGTGCCGAAAAATGCCAAAAATCTGCAAGGCGCGCTGGATTTCGTGAACTTCATGCTCTCGCAGGAGATGCAAATCTCGGTGCTTAAAGACATCGGCGGCTTCCCAGCCGTCGAATGGGCTACGCTGCCCAAAGAGTTACAATCGCAATTCACCAACGTGATCACTAATAACGTGCCGAACTGGCCCGGCGGTGAATATGATACCGCCAAGGAAAAGGGTTGGTACGAGAACGTCGCGACGAATATGAAGCAAGGACAGTAAGGCAGTAGACGGTAAACGGTAGACAGTAGATGGCCCACGAAACCTCTGTCTATCGTTTGCCGTTTACCGTCTACCGTTATCCCTATGACAACCCAATCGATTTCCCGCACAGCTTCACGCTTACGTCACGCCCATAGCGCATTGATCGGCTATTTATTGGTCACGCCGCCGCTGCTGGTCATGGTTTTTCTGATCTTTTTGCCAGCCTTACAAGCGGTCGTGCGCACCCTGTTTGTCAAAGTGCAAGGCGCCAGCGTTCCTACTTTGTCGCTGGTGAACTATACTGCCTTCTTCAGTAATTCGATTGCACGTTCCAATTTGTGGTTCACCATCTGGGTGACGCTCGTGACGGTGACCATTCTGTTCGTGCTCTGCTTTCCGCTGGCGATTTATCTGCGCTTCTCCAACAGTTGGATTGCCAACGCCGTCCAGTTACTGTCGCTCTTTCCGCTCTTTGTGCCTGGGATCATTCTGGCCTTTGCATTGATTCGCTTTGTTGGTCCGCACGGCACGGTGAACACGATTCTGCAGTTGCTCGGCATTACCCGCTATGCAACACCCTATCTCAAGCCAAGCGGCATTATCATTGGCCTGGTCTGGGAAGGGATCCCGTTTACGGTGCTCGTGCTGACGGCCGGGTTGCGCCAGGTGGATAATGCGTTGATCGAGAGTGCGCGCGACGTGGGCGCTAGCGAGTGGCGCGTCTTCCGCAGCATTTTGTTGCCACTCGTTCAGCGTCCGGCGATGATTGTCTTCTGTTTGAATGTAATCGGCACCTTTGGCGCTTTCACGTTGCCCTACTTGCTAGGCCCGGCGGCGCCCCAGATGATGGGCGTCTACATGCAGCAAACGTACAGCGGATACCAGGACCGCGCCGGCGCCGAGACCCAGGCAGTGATTACATTTTTATTCAGCGCCGTGGTTGGCATTTTGTATGTGCGTACAGTGACCAAGCAGCACGCCGAGCGGAGGTAATCGATAGCGATGGATCGTTCTTCAACCATTCTCCCTTCACAAATTTCTCCGTCAACTGGGAAAGCGCCTGGACGCGGGTTCTGGCGTCGCCTCTTTGGCCCGGCCGTACAGCGCGAGGCATTTGGTTTAATCGCCCTAATTTTTCTTGCCATTGGCATTATTGGGCCGATCAGCACCGTCTTTTTGTGGGCCTTTGCCGAGAAATGGCGCTATCCTTCCCTGTTACCCACACAATGGGGGCTTTCCTACTGGGCAGAGACACTCAGTCGCGCCGACATTGCCACGGCGCTGCCGTTGAGCATCACCTTGTCTGTGATTGTCACCGCCCTGTCGGCCTTGATTTGTCTGCCCGCGGCCTATGCCTTTGCGCGCATTCGCTTCCCATTGAGCCAACCGCTGCTGCTTTCGTTCCTCGCGACCAATGCCTTTCCACGCTTTGGGCTGTACGTCAGCATCGCCATTGTTTTCTTCCAGTTGGGGCTGGTGGGCACCGTGCCCGGCGTGATCTTGATCCAAATCGTCAACACCTTGCTGCTGATGATCTGGATTCCGACCTCTGCCTTTCAAGGCGTTGATCGGGCTCTGGAAGAAGCGGCCCTCGATGTGGGCGCCTCGCGTTTGCGCGTCTTTGTCCAGATCACCTTGCCTCTGGTGTTGCCAGCCTTGAGCGCCGCCATTCTGCTCACCTTTGTCAGCACCTTTTATGAAGCGCAGGGCGCCCTGCTCATCGGGTTGCCCACGGTGCGCACCATGCCGATCTTAATGTATACCTATATCAACAATCAGGTCATCGTCCAATACGGCGCTGTGATTTCGCTGGTCTTATGGTTGCCGTCGCTCGTGCTGCTTTCCTTCGCCCAACGCTTTTTACGTGGCAGCGCTCTGGCCGCCGGGTTTGGGGTATAACGAATAGTTAATGCTGAATGGTTAAAAATTAACCATTCAGAGCGCACGGTTCCTGCATTAACCATTCACCATTAGAAAAAGCTGATAACCTATGGCCACACTAGATCTGATCAACTTACGTAAAGAATTCGGTAGTGTCGTTGCTGTCAACAACATCAACCTGGATGTAGGTGACGGTGAGTTTTTGTGCTTTCTGGGACCATCCGGTTGCGGCAAATCGACCGCCTTGCGTATGGCCGGCGGCTTTGAAGAGCCGACCTCTGGTGACGTACTGATCGATGGTACGTCGGTGGTGCAAATGCCACCGAATCGCCGGCCTACAGCGATGGTCTTCCAGAAATTCACCTTGTGGCCGCATATGAAGGTGTATGACAACATTGCCTTTGGCCTGCGTCTACGTCGCATGCCCAACAATGAGATCGATAAAAAGGTGAATGGTGCGCTCGAAATGGTCGGCCTGAAAGCCTATGGCAAGCGTTTTCCTGCGCAGCTTTCGGGCGGCGAACAGCAACGCGTCGCCCTGGCGCGGGCGATTGTGCTGGAGCCGAAAATCTTGCTACTCGACGAGCCGTTTAGCAATCTCGACGCCCTTTTGCGCGTGCGTTTGCGCGAAGAGTTGCGCATGATCCAGCGTAACATCCACATCACCGCGATCTTCGTCACGCATGATCAAGAGGAAGCGCTGAGCCTGGCCGACCGTATCGCTGTGATGAACAAGGGGCAAATCGAACAACTGGACAAACCCGGCCAGATTTATTCCTCACCACGCACGCTGTTCGTGGCCGATTTTATTGGTGCGATGAATATCCTGCCGGCCACGCGCGACGGGGACCAGGTGCGGATCGGCGAGCGCGGTCTGCCCGCACCGGACGGTCTAGCCAGTGGCGCATTAACCGTGGCAATCCGGCCCGAAGACATTGCCGTTGTCCCCGCCACAACCATTAGCAACGGCACATGGCCTGGACAGATTACGCAGTTGAGCGATTTAGGCCACTATCGCAAAGCGTTTGTCGATGTCGCCGGGATTGGTACGCTCAAACTCTATCTGCCCAAGTCGGCCACCGTCGATGAAGGGGATGCGGTCACGCTTTATCCCACGCGCTACCTGGTCTACCCGCAGGATAAGCCGCCCATCGAAGTAAAGCGACAGATGTAAAAAAGGTGCAAACCAGCCGCGGATGGGCAGATGACACAGAGTCTACTGCTGTTCTTTGCGTGCGCTAGTTTTTAGAACAGGAGAAACCCCCATGATTCAAATTGGCGCTGCGGTTTCACCCGCACTCTTAGCCTTGCTCGACCAGCAAGCCATCGACATTGATACGATTACGGTCTACGGCAGCCAAAGCATGCACATGTTACAGCGCGCCCTGGCCCATCGCCCCGTACTGCTCCACGATGTATCCAGCACCTTTTGGTTAAATTACGAAAATCCCTTTGCCGACATTGCAACGGTGACCAAGGCGCGTGCCATGCTGGATGCGGCAAAGTCGCCGTGGTTCTCAACCGGGATTGGCGCCAGCGCCGAACCACAAGGTCATACCTCGCCTTATTGGCGCGGTGCAAACGCCAGCCAGTTGCAGCCTCGCGAACGGGTGATTGAGAATATTACTACGCACGGTTTACAGCTACAGGCTTGGGCCGGTGTGCCGCTGCTGCTAGAAAATTATAACTACCACCCCACCAACGCCTATGAATATGTCTGCGAACCAGCCTTGTTCAGCCAGTTGGTAACTGCAATTGACTGCGAAATGCTGCTCGATCTGCCGCATGCCCGCATCAGCGCCTATAACATGCACTGGGGCGACCCGCGCCACTATCTGGCCGCCCTGCCCCTGGACAAGGTGCGTGAGATTCACTTCAATCGTCCCCACTTTGACGGGAAACAGATGCTGGATTTTCATCAGTCGATCCAAGCGGACGACCTTGATTTGCTGGGCTGGGTGATCGAACGCTGTCCTAAGTTACAGGTGATCACGCTCGAGTCGGATACGCCGAGTGAGGAGGCGCTGCTGGAGGAGGTTCGGTTGCTACGGAGTATTCTCTAGATGATCGGCTGTTGATAGGTATACCCTCTTACAACCTCGTTTGAAATTACTTATAATGTTTAAAAAAGCATTGACAAAAAAATCAAAATTCAGTATACTGTAAGTTAATACCAACGATAGGTTTAGCCAAAACGTTTTCCTTGTGACCATCATTGTAGCTCGTGTGCTATCCCATCACTTACAATAGCTAATTACAATTAAAAACCATATATATATTAAAAAGGCATGCGATCTATTTTGCTTGCCCGATCAGATTTAGCAATTGTGAATAAAAAGCGAAAGAGTCAAATTTACTTTTCGCACTAAGCTCGACTTTATCCATTTTGTCACCGAGCTTCAGGTGTATGACGAGGCCAAATCTGAATTATTGGTCTGTCATCCTCAATATCTGATATCCATTTTTACCTGGTCTTCCTGAGTCGCTCTCCTGTCGAAGCGTGTTTTTTAATCTCACAAAAATGGATAAAGTCGAGCTAAGTAGACATACGAAAATAAGTTCCCGTAGATTACGAAGTATTTTTGAATGAGCTTCAAGGCGCTTGAGGACGATAGTATCGAGATACTTGAGTCTGAGAGCAACGAAGAAGATTGTCAAAAAGACAAGTGATGTATGGGAAGTTATTTTTGTACGTCTACTAATTACTGGACGTTCGCTCATTTTTGAATGGTAATAACGAAATTCGTTGTCAATTGCCGGTTTCGGGTTCATTGTAGCAATATATTTGCAATATATAATTCATATATGATAACAAATGAATAGTTTTATACAAAGCCGGATATTGAAGCGATTTATGCACGATGCTAGATGGCTAGACATACTACATATAGTGGTTTGAATTTTGTGAATAACTAGAAAATTTGAGCGAACGTTGAGTAATTACGTATCTTCTCAATAAATGGGGGTAGCCGATAAAGAACGCAACGAGATGAGATCGGCAAACGAAGGCATAGAAGAAGCGCCGGAGATGCGATCAAAGAGATAGTCAAAGAAATTGACCTTGAGTTTTTTTGCCGTTTCAAAGAGGGTCATAAAAGTATCCCAAGCATCACGACCGGCGTCGGAGCGGGGACCGAAAGAGATATCGCGTTTGCGCACGCGCTGCCGAGCCGCCAGTTCGGCGGGATTATTATGGAGCAGGAGTTGCGGGAAGTCGAGGACGAGCAAGAGTTTCTCCTTTTTGGTGCGGGTTTTGGCAATTCGCTGATCGAGTGCAGCATAGCCAGTGACGGTGGTAAAGAGTGTGTCAAAGGCCGTGCGGAGGGTCGCTGCTTGCTGGGGGTTTGGGGCTTGGCGATAGTGCAAAAGTTGATGATAGAAATCCCAATAGCGCTTGAGGAAGTCAGCGAGCAACTGCTGGTGAAAGTCGACAAAAGGCGTCAACTTTTTGTAATGTCTGCGATCATGAATCCAACAAAGATTTTGTAGTTGAGTGATGTGCTGAAACTGCGGGGCATGGTCGTCTGCGCATAATAAGCCGTCAAGGCCGCTGCTTCGAGCATGCGCGCCTTTTGTTGCGGATTGAGCGTGGGCAAGTGTTGATCAAGCTGTTGCTCTAGGTGTGAACGCGTGATGGGCGTGTTCTGCGCCCAATCGGCAATTTTCTGCTGTACTTTGGCGGGCAGATTGAAGAGCGCAAGCCACGCTTGGGTCTCGGCGGTGAGGAGCAGTTGTATTTCCCTGGCACCTTGCAAAATCTGAATCGCGGTCAAACGGTCTTTGGCAGGGTATGTGAAATAGGCGCTATACCATGGATTGCACAAGACGTGACAATGCTGATTTTCACCCTTTACACGGGTTGCTGTGTCATCCATATGCGGATAGTTGGTACTGCTGATTCCCGCGTGTACAATCGCCGCCTTTTCGCTATGCCAAACGCCTTGTTCCTGAATCAGCAGGTTGGAAATCTGACCCGTACTGATTGAGAGGCCAAATTGACGCACAAATTCGCTAATGTTCGGTTCGCTCATGCCATAAGCAAAGTAGCAACTCAGCAGCAAAGCACGCAACCCAGGGCCAAACTGTCCTTTGTAGCCAGCGGGCAATTCGGCCAGGTAGCGCTTCTTTTGCGACGCGGAATAATAGCTTTCCTTGAGAAAGCGTACGTTATCGCTGTGAATGCTGATGTCTTGGACAATCACGGCTTCATAGCCTTTGAACTCAGCGTCGCTGGGCAACTGCTCGGGATCCAGGTGGACGATTTCTTCGCGGTCAATGCGCAGGTCGGCTTGCTTGCTGCCTTTGTGCCATGCTTTGGGCGTTTGGCGTTCTTTTCCTGATGAATGTTTCGACGCTGCCTGCTTGCCTTTGATTGCAGGTTTGCCTTGTTCGCCTTTGAGGCGATTGATTTCATCCCGTTGTTGCTGGATTTCTTCCCGCATCCGCTCGCTCTCCTGTTTCAATTCTTCGACCAAGTTCAAGAGCGCACTGATCGCTTGGCGTGCGCCTTCCAGGTCGGTGATGGTTTGCGGGTTCAATCCAGTTAGCATTTTCTACCTTTGTTCCGGCTCTTTCGGTTTCTTTCAGGGTAGCACATAATCGTTTACTTTATATTAGCGATGCATTACTTTTCTATTTGTCTTTCCAGCTTACCCGCCTTTATTGAGAAGATACCTAATTTGACAATGTCACATTAAACCACTCCGAGCCATTCTCATGGAGAAAAGATCGAAAAGTCTTGAGCAAAATCGGCTAACTTTTGCTACGGAGGCTCTCAATGCAACTTCAATTGTGAACCTCAATGCGCAAAGCCGAATTTCCAAACTTTTCAAGCCAAAATACGGCAACTCTAATGTGACATTGTCAAACTAATTACTTAGAAATTCAAGCCAC
The DNA here is from genome assembly GCA_038225095.1 of Caldilineales bacterium. Taxonomy (GTDB): domain Bacteria; phylum Chloroflexota; class Anaerolineae; order Caldilineales; family Caldilineaceae; genus JAPLGZ01. The sequence goes on along the minus strand of JBBREZ010000128.1, from coordinate 4,871 downwards.
CGTCCTTGTTCATGATGGTGAGCCTTATTTCAGCATCCCACAATTTGACATTATAGTAGATTTCAAAAAAATTATTCAGAAATAACAGAGACAGACATGAATTCTCCCAGTTTGATAGATTTACCTTCCGGCCAACCATATCTCGATGCTACCTTTAAAAGGCATAATCTTTTTTCTGCGCGTGTAACAGGGGCGTTAATAAGACAAGGTATCATCACACCACGCATTCTGCTCATGCAAACGCTGGGATTGCTTCTTCGCGACATTAAAAATTTAGGGCCAAAAGGACTGGCAGAAATAGAAAGTGTATTAGCAGAACAAGGCTGGCGACTAGCGGAAGCGGTCGATGAAAAACATGTCACGGCAACCCGACTTTTGGTAGTCGCTTTTTCTAAAGTCACTCATCCATTGTCCCTATCTATTCTCACCCAAATGGTCAATGAGTACAGTAGCACGACTTGGGATGAAACAGAAATAGCAGAGGCTACTGCCAGCAACCCATATATTGAGCATACAGAAAACGGCTTTTACAAATTTCATCTACGTTCGATTGATGATCTCTCCAAAGATTCTCCTTCTGATTGTGTTCCGAAAGTTGGAGCAGAACAGGAAAATATTGACTCCTCTGAGGTTTTTAAGAATTATTCATTAGAACAAAAAATATTTGAACCGGAATTGTTCTATATTTCTAAGGATGGTCAAAAAGCTTTATTATCTAAACTGTGGCTTGATTGGTTATCAACACTAAACGAACGACAACAGAAAATACTTCTCTTGTGTTATGGCATCCAGGGCGAAGAGCCTTTTACCCTGCAAGAAGTGGGCAAAGATCTGAATTTAACACGCGAACGGGTACGTCAAATTAAAGAACATGCACTTCGAAGGCTGAAGGGATCGGTACAATATCCTGCTTGGCAATCTATGCGTCAATTATTGTCTAAAAGCATCCAACAAGCGGATAACCTATTGACGCCAAACCAGTGGGAAGGGTGGCTAGATGAAAATGCAATTTGGGAGCAGGAAGAACCAAGACCGTCGCTATTGCTGTTTTTGAGTGATGTGTTCAGTGAGTTTCACTCTCTTAATCGTTACCATATAGTTACTATTGCCGAGATCACGAATGAACACCTGGATGAACTAAATCGTACTCTAAAGCTGATCCTACGGATGCATAAAGAAACAGGGCTAACGGCAGATGAACTAGTATTAAAGACTCAGCACCAACTGCCTACTAACATCCCATCCAGTGTACGTGAACCAGCCTTCATTTTCAAAGCAATCAGCCTGTCTGATCGGATGGGGGTAACGCCTGATGGACGTTATTTCTATCAAAGAAAGAAGCAGAAACCCTTCTACCCAACAGTCATATCAGGCTGGGCTGGCAAACCAGGGACGCGGCTTCATAAGTGGGAACTAAGCCTACGACAACAATTCGAAAAAATTGCTTGGATTGGTCAGAGCAACCTAACTGAAGAAGACTTCATATCCATGTGTGATGCTATCCAAGAAGAGGCACAAGCTTCTAATTATTTTACTAAAGTAATAGAAGGACAGCCGCTACTTGTACCACCGGCTGTTTTTGTGACTACGATGGTGCTAGCAGCCCGCTATACGACGCTAAATCCTGATGAATCACTCGATGAATTTTGGCATCCATACCTACGTGCGGTTTGGGGCATTCACTACAGCCAAGCATTCTATGTGCGATGCAAAAAACGGTTCAATGCAGTTGCTTCTTTTCTAGAAGAAAATTATGGTTTTGAATTCTTTCGCATGGGTAAGGCGCAGAAGGATGTAATCACACCGATCTTTCGACATGCGCTTATTCCCCGTTACATGCAAAGTGATTTTTCCACATGGTTACGCAAAAATTGGCGCAATATCTTGGCTGTTGCTGATACACCTACATTACTGGCCGTATACCTCCAGAAAGACCGGTCACTGGATCATTATTACTCGCACCGTCTTAGACATTTCATCACAAGTAGCACTACAGCCGAAACTGCTGCAGTGCTTATTTCTAACATGGCTGCGGCCATAAGTTTGCACGTCAACGATGACGAATCCATCGAGAGTATCAGCAATCTGCTGGCCGATTCACCCATCGAGCAGGAGTTGTGGCGTGAAATTGCTCAGGAGTTTGCCCAGCAAGGCGATGTCATAGCTTCTTCACTGCGTTCTAGTAAGCCCCGCGTGACTTGGGTCTGGTCAGTGGACGAAGGGGAGTTGGCGTTACGCGTACAAAATATCATTTTGCCTAGTGCGAGCAAGTTGGAAGGAGAGCTAGATCGGCTTGTCTGGCTAGAAACTGCTGATAGTGATCCATTGGCAGCTGCGATTGAAATCGAGGTGACACCATGGCGTATGAGAAATGGTGAACGCATTATCCAAGAAGTCTTCCTGCCAGAGCCGGATGGCCCTACAAATGGGAGGCTTATATTGTTGACCAGTATGGACGAGATCGCAACACGTTTGGACATACCGCCACATCCGACAAACGCTATCCAGTTTTTTCGGATGACTCAACAAGGAGCCTATGGCGTACCGGTTGATTCCGATCAGGTAGCAGATGGAGTATGGCTTGTCTGCGCGGAACAGCCGCTGACTTTTCTTGAGGAAGATGATGAAATAATTGAACCAGATGCAGAGCTACGCGTACCCTATCCGCTTACCGATAAGTACAACTGGGCGGCTCAACTAACCCTGAGTCTACCTGTAACAGTAAAACAAAACTCAAAAGAAATGATGACGCTGACCCAACAAGGTAGCCCGCCAGCTATAGGGCAGCCGTCACTTGTTGGCGCTAAACTTATTATGGGACTATCATCCCAGGTCCAACCCACCTTCGCCGATACGCAGATCGTTCTAAAAATTGAATATGGTGGAGAACGACTTCTAAAGCAGACATCCTTATGGGTGCAGGGGCAAGATGGGTGGCGCTGGCAATGCCCATTGATAGAATTGCATCAACAAGGTCATGTGTCACTGACAGAAGATTGCTTGCAACTCAATTTCAGCAAGTTGCTTCCTTCACGCCCTAATTTTTACACGGTAGAGTTACGTGCTAGCTTACAGTCTATCTTCCCGTCGTCGCTTCAGTTTGCTGTTGTGCCCGGTTTAATAGTAACTTCCCCACTCGGTGATCAGTTGTACACACCGGTCAAACCATTCCAGATTATGTTGCATGGAATGGGCAATGCTGCCGTCGTGGACAGTGAAGGGGGTGCAGTAGATGAAATGCTAGACGGAGGGCAAAAAATTACCTGGACGGATTTGCGTCATGAGCCACGCTTAGTACTCCGTTTTGACGGTATAAATATCCCATTTGCTTGGTCGGTATCACGATTTATGGTATGGCTAGAGCCGCAACCCAGCAAGCCATATTTAACATTGGACGAGTTGCGTCAAACGATACTCCATGCAGTGAGCGCAAATACAAACATAGACACTTTTACCTTATTTGTGTCTGGTCAGCGCGGTCGCTCCTTTACGCTTAAGCGAGGACGTTATAGTACACAGATCGGTCAGAGTCAGATCTACGATATGGCGCGTTTGCAACAGAGTCCACAAACCGAGATCAATGTGCAAGTTGGCGCTGGTACATGGTCGTTGCTTGAAGTCCACCAGAGACCACAACTGCCCATGGCGCGAGTGGAATATGATCATCTAGAGCAATTGGTTTTATTCAGCACAGGGCTGATAGATGAATGGGTGGGAAACATCCGGTTTGTCGTCAAATCGCTTATAAACCCTTTTCTATCAACCATAGAAGTGGGGAAGGCTACACGGTTAAAGGATGTACATCTTTTAACTACGTCACTGTTCGATGGAGTCTATGTGTTGCGGTTAGAAGTGGATGGTACTTGGATACCGCTGGATGAAGACTTGGTTCGCTTCACCGTAGGCGAGACATCCAATAATTTGGTACAGTCCCAACAATTGGTGGATGAGATTCGTGATGGCAAGCTTATTTCCCCACATTTAGCCGAAGAGTTTGTACTACGACTGACGGAAGCAGCAGAAACAAGAGAGATAGAGCTAACCCCCGCGACCTTATATCAATTGGCGACGATATCGGCTACGGCGGTTGAAAATTTTGCATCCAATCATTTAAAGCAAGTGTGGCCTACTTTGGCGGCACTTAAAGCAGTACAAAATCAACCGCACTGGATCGACAAATACGGCTATTTACCCGCTTGGGTTCTGCTACCCAATCCTATTATTCTCAAAACTGCTGATCATGGGTTTCAATTGCCAGTTTATCCCATTCAAGCTTTGCAGGGAGGGCTTATAGGAAAGGGTTACGGACGCTGGCGTATGGAAAGTTACCAAAAAGAATTTGTGTATGTGCAATGGCAACCAGTTTCGCCGACACAGGTACAAATCGAAGCGGGTTTGCCTGAGGATACACCCAAGGATTGGACGGCTGTTGATCTTGAGGATACCTATGGTCTATTTTATTGCTCTCGCTGTGGTCGGTTGACAGGAAAAAAAGGTTGCTTGATCCCATCGGATGAGATAATAGAGGCACATTTGCATGGTTATGCTGCGGCTGATCTACGCGAGATAAATTTATCAGAAGAGCAGGGTGGTTATCGGTTGCTGGCCGAATTCTTCACTGATCGTCGAGAGCGATTATTAACTGACATTTATGGAGAGTTTGAAATCACTTGCCCCTCGAGTGCAACTTATTTGCCGGAGCCACCACTACCTTCGAACCATCTTCTTGATCATCCAACAAAACATAGACAACTCATTTCGCTGATGCACGAAATTACGCGGTATGGTATAGAAAACGAAGTAATGTCACCTTGGGCAAGTGCTGCTCGGCTACTCAATGCATGGAATCAGAGTCAAGATGTTAGTCTGTT
>JBBREZ010000127.1:0-15085 GCA_038225095.1 Caldilineales bacterium | reverse complement strand
TATTTCCTGGATCGAGAGCCAGCATTTTTTCGCTTGCTGAATAACGATCCTGTGGCTCAGAAGAAAAACAATCCCCTCGCCTATATTGCAACCGTTGCCATTAATCCAAAGACTTTTATTTACATGGATGTCGGTGGCGCAGATTTCCGCTGGCGGGTAGCGCAAAATCAACAGATGGATCAAGCCTTGACCAAACGGCATATCCCACACGAATTTCACATGACCGCAGGCTGGCATAATTGGAACGTCTGGCGCAACAATATTCGCCAATCGTTGCCAAAGCTCGGTCAATTCTGGCAGGATAAGCCAGCCTGATAGCCTCGACTCAGAGGAGTTCGCAATTTCCGTGGAGTCTACATTCGTTATTATTTTTTAGTAGGAAGTTAGTGGTACAATACGTCAAATTTCGTCTGCTGAATCTCAGTTTCAAATCATCTTCCAAGGAGAGTTCATCTATGCCAGATGCACTGTTAACCGCCAAGCCAATTTTGGATCGTTTCCGTCTGGATCAACGCGTCGCCCTGGTGACGGGTGGCGGGCAGGGGATCGGGCGCGCCTATGCCCATGCCCTGGGTGAAGCAGGCGCCGCCGTTGCCGTGGTCGATATTGTGCTTGAGCGTGCCGAAAGCGTAGCGCAGGAACTGGCGCAAAAGGGAATTGAGGCGATTGCGCTTGCTGCTGATGTCACAAACGAAGATCAGGTGCAGGCGATGGTTGATGCCGTCTTGAAAAAATGGGGGCGGTTGACGATTGGCGTCAACAATGCCGGCGCTGGTCTCTGGCAGGACGCCGAGACCATGACGCTCGCACAATGGAATCAGTTGATAAACCTCGATCTCACGGCCGTTTGGCTCTGTGCCAAAGCCGAAGCCAACGTGATGCTGGCCGCGGGCTATGGTAAAATTATTAACACGGCGTCGATGTCGGGCAGGATTGTCAACACGCCCCAGAACCAAGCGGCCTATAACACCGCCAAAGCGGGCGTAATTCATCTGACGCGTAGCCTGGCCACGGAATGGGCCAAACGCGGTGTGCGCGTCAACTGTATTAGCCCTGGCTATACACGCACGAATCTGGTCGAAGACATGTTGCAAACCGAGACCGGCCAAAAAGTGATGCCAACATGGATGAGCATGACGCCGATGGGTCGCATGGCCGAGGTGACTGAATTGCAGGGCGGGGTGGTCTACTTGGCCGCGGAGGCGTCTGATTTTATGACGGGCCACGATCTGGTGATCGATGGCGGCTATTGCGCCTGGTAGCAGCGCGGCTAGTTCGGGGCGCACAATCAAAAAGTTAAGCGAGGACAGAGGCAAGCATGGCAACAGAAACTCAAATGATGACTGCGGTGCGGCTTTATGGCGCACGCGATCTGCGCGTTGATCAGATTCCTCACCCCGGCCAGCCTGGTCCTGGACAGGTATTACTGCGCGTGACCGCGATTGGCGTCTGCGGCAGCGATTTACATAATTATATGGATGGGCGAATTGGCGATTCTGTGATTACTACACCGCTGATCCTCGGCCATGAATTTGGTGCGGTGGTGGAAGCCGTGGGGCTGGACGCCTTCGACGGTAATTTCGCGCCGCTTACACCCGGCACGCGCGTCGCCGTTGACCCAGCGCAACCATGTGGCCGCTGCGAAATGTGCGAACAAGGCCATCCCAATCTGTGTTATCGGCTACACTTCTGTGGCTCTTTTCCCGATGACGGCAGTTTGTGCGAATACATGATCATGCCAGCGCACACCTGTTTTCCCATTCCTGCTTCGATTGACGATGCTGGGGCGGCGCTGTTAGAACCACTGGGCATTGCGATCCATTCTATAGATTTAGCAAAAATTCAAGTGGCCAACAGTGTCGCCATTCTCGGTGCCGGTTGCATTGGCCTCTATCTGCTCCAAATGGCGAAACTTTCCGGTGCCGACCCCGTTTTCGTGGTCGATCAATTTGATTGGCGGCTTAAAATGGCGGAGCATTACGGCGGCGTACCGATCAATTTCCAAGCGACTGATCCGGTAAAAGCGGTGATGGAAGCCACACACAAGCGCGGCGTTGATGTGGCGATTGAAGCAGCCTGGGCCGATCACTCCGTGCAGCAAGCCGCCGAAATGGCGCGCATGGGTGGACGACTGGTCTTGGTGGGTATTCCAGGCTCCGATAAAGTAGAAATCAAACATTCCACCATTCGTCGCAAGGGGCTAACGATGCGCACGGCGCGGCGCATGAAACACACTTATCCACGCGCAATCCACATGGCGGTCAACAACATGGTTGATCTGAATGGCATTGTCAGCCATCATTTTCCCCTCGAACAAACACCCGAAGCGTATGCCCTCAACGCCGCTTATCAAGACAATGTGGTTAAGATCATCATTGATAATACAAGGCAATAGCAGCCCGAAAACATTGATTCCTTGTATTGCTCACGGAACAATCAGGCGCCTTTGCTTACGTTTTAGTCGACGCTTCGTTGCGTTTCCAAAAATGAAACCATTTTACAACGTGTGGTAACGTGGATGCGGCGTTGATATTATAGGTGTACAAAATGGACAATGAACATAGTTGCGGTTTAGGCATCAACTACCTTGATGGGTATTATCTGGTGTAAAAGGTGGATCTTGTGCATAACAAAGATGAGCGGCTGTGGGCTAAAACAACGTTATTTCCATCTCGTTGCATAAATCTAGATTAGGACAGGTTTTGTGTCTAATTTGAGGTCCATAATTTGTTCTTAAATCGAATGAGTGGATTAGGTCTCGCCACAACTGATTAGAAATCATCGACTGATCCAATTGAATTTAGGCATACTTTTATTATAGAGCACGCTGATTCTAAACGTTGCTACGTAGCTGCTTAGTCGTGCTTAACAGAGAAATATAAACCAAAGATAAAATCTCTGCGACCTGTCGGTCGCAGAGATTTTATCTTTGGTTTAGGAATATATCAGGAAAGTATTGTTAATGACGGATTACAGGCAAAAAGAGCTGATGGCTGCTAGGGATTTGGGCATTGACATGGTAAGTGGCATAGACAATACCATTGATATCAACAACACTTATATCTAAGTTAATGCTTTTAGTATCTGATGGCACCTGATCTTTCAATATATTTAAGACAAGGGTTGATTCCAGCGAAGCGTTACTTGCGGCGGCATATACCGCGGCTTGCTCGGGGGGAACATTACCGAAATGATATTCACATTGGTTGCCAGCGGTGATGCCGTTCGGACATATCCACCCCGGTGTACTTTCCGCCAGATTAAAAGTGGTGAAAGGTGGTATCGTAATCACGATCTTGGCGTCCACAATGGTCTGCTTTGTCGTGTTGCGGAAGACAACCGTGTAACTAATTGTTGGATTCACAGTTGTGGAGGTTGGTGATGGGGTTGCGGTTGGTAATGGGGTTGCGGTCGGTGTGGGCGTTGGTGTTGCAGTTGCAGTCGATGTCGGTGACGGTGTCGGCGTTCCTGGATCTATCGGCGTTGATACGGTGGGCACCGTTGGTACCGTCGGTACATCCGCTCCTGTTTGCCGCTCTGCCTGCGCCTCAACGGCTAGATAAGGCGCAGCATTAACCATCCATAAGGCATTGGATAATAGCAGTAAAATAATGCCAGAGCATAACACTGCCAATAGTTTGCCTGCCGTGACGTTCAAACGCTTGCTTAATTGAGCTTTATTCATTTTCAATCCATTCCTTTCAAGGTTAGCACCACCAACTAACGTCTTCAGTATAAATCCTAATAGAGCAACGACTTTAAAGTGGCACAAACGTGGCGTAGGCATGCTCCAAGGCCGCCTTGATCGCCTTAGAGCATGCTCCCTCCGAGCCTGTGCCAGGTTTATCTGTTTTCTCTATAAGCAGTAAGCTAAGCTTAACTTATTTACTATCTAAGGCAATAGCACGGTAGTACTATAGAGTGGACAAATCATTCGACGGAGAAGCACAATTAAGGGGTAATGCAGTGAAAGGGATAATTAAAATGAAAGGGGTTTCGTTATTTATCGGGCGTAATTTCGCTCACTGCATCTGCGACAGAAGGCATAGCAGCAGGGCAGTAGAGTGGTTTGCCATTTATAAAATTAACATAGCGTCGCCGAAACTGAAGAAGCGATATCCTTCGCGTTTGGCGGCTTCGTAGGCCTGGAGCAGAATGCGCCGTCCAGCATCTGGGTCTTCTGGATGCACTTGGCCGACAAACGCGCTAACGAGGAGCAAGAGGCTAGACTTGGGCAGGTGAAAGTTGGTAATCAGCGCATCCACCGCGCGAAAGCGATAGTCGGGGCGAATAAACAAATTGACATTGTCAGCAAAAGCGGCCACGCGTTGCCAGGGGCAAGCGTTCGTGGCATAGGGATCGATCTGTTGCGCGCCGGTGGCCGCCCATTCTAAGGTGCGAGTCGAGGTGGTGCCCACTGCTACCACGCGACCGCCTTCTAAGCTGAGTTTGTTAATCCGCTGCGCGGTGGCGCTGGATAACTCAGCCCACTCGGTGTGGATGTGATGATCCTCAATATTTTCCACCTCGACCGGCTTAAAGGTATCCAAGCCCACATGCAGCGTCACCGTCTCAAATAAAATACCCTTTCGGCGCAAATTGATCAGCAGATCTGGGGTAAAGTGTAAGCCAGCGGTAGGCGCGGCTACACTGCCTTCCGGTTGGCTGTAAATCGTCTGGTAACGTTCGCGGTCGCCCACATAATCCGTAATATAGGGTGGCAACGGGATCTCGCCCAGTTCGTCTAAGTAGGGTTTCAGGGGAGCAGAGAAGCGAATGATCCGCGCCCCCGTGGGTTGGACAGCGACAATGGTCGCGCTGAGCGTAGCCAACTGAATTGTAATCCCCTGACTCAAATTTCTACCGCGCACCAGGCATTCCCATATTTGACCAGCTTCATCTTGTTGGTGCAACAGAAAAATTTCCACGGCACCGCCCGTGCTTTTGCGACCATGCAGGCGCGCCGGAATCACGCGGCTGTTATTGCCCACCAGCAGATCGCCAGCGCGCAGATAATCGCCAATCTCACGAAAAATGCGATGTTCTAGGCTACCATTGGTCCGATGTAGCACCAATAACCGGCTACTGTCGCGCGGTTCGACCGGCTGCTGCGCAATCAAGGTAGGTGGTAATTCGTAATCGAAGAGTTTGGTTTGCATGGTAGTGTAGATAGGTAAATAGGTAGACTCTATCTCCTTGTCTCCCCATCTCCTTATCTCCTTATCTCCCTGTCTCCCTGTCTCCTTGTCTCCCCATCTCCCGATACGCCGCGCACGCCTGCAAAAAACTCTCCCACAAGCGCCGATGTCCAGCTTCCAGTTCAAAAATCCGTTCTGGATGCCACTGGACGCCAACCACCCAGCGGTGACTGGGGCTTTCGTAGGCTTCAACCAGCCAGGGATCGAGCTGGGCCGTGCCTACGGGGACAAAAATCGGCGCAAGTGTGGCCCGATCCACCCCTTGGTGATGAAACGTGTTGACCGCCAGCGCATCCTGACCAATCACCTGGCGCAGACGGCTGCCCGGCGCCAACGCAACCGCATGAAAAGCCGTACCCGCTTGCGGCGAACGGTGATTGTCCAAATGTTGCACCATGCCCCCGCCCGCGGCTACATTCAAAACCTGACAGCCGCGGCAAATGCCGAAAATCGGTAGATCCGTAGCCAATGCTTGCTGGCCTAAATGCAATTCCAGTTCATCGCGCGGATGGTCAATGCTCTCCACCTCGGCGCCATCGAGCGCTTGTCCAAAATACTTAGGGTCTACATCGCCCCCGCCCGAAAAAATAATACCGTCTAAATGGTCAAGCACGGTCGCTGGCAAACGGCCTTGTTGATCAGGTTGAAAAATGGTGCCGTCTGGCACGTGCGCCTGTGCATCTGGGGCCAGGAGCACAGGGGTCGCACCGTACTCGGCCAAAATATTCAAATAATTGTGAGTGTTTTTTTGTACCCATTCCGCAGCGCCGTGACGCGTGGTCACACCGATCATCAGTGGTTTGGTTTGTGCTTCCGCCTGCATATTCGCTCCTAAAAAATCCCTGTAAGCATTACTTTTGCCTATTTTAGCCTAACATAGAAGCGAAGGCGAACAAGACTGGGCTGAAATTGTGATTTATGGCCAAAGTGTAGCTAGGAATTAAGGATACGGGATTAGACGAATGCTGCCTAATCCCGTATCCCTCTCTATCAATGCTTACGTCAAATTAATTTCTAAATTCTATCCTACACTCCAAACTATGATATAACTAGACATGATCTGGATGAACAAAGATGGATACACGAGTAGACAGGTATACAGGTGATGACTACCTGTTTCCGTCCCATCTACTGATGGGCGTCTACCAGGGGTGACGGTTTATTCCGAATCATGTCCACTATAGAAAACCATCAAGAAAGTGAATCACCTATTCTTCATGACCACCACAATTCTGATCGTCGTTTTCGCTGTTCTGCTTTTAATTGTGCTCGCCGTGGCGGGCTTCCTGCTCTATGTCTACTGGTGGCTGATCCAACGCGCCACGCCCGCGCTTGACGGCGAAGTCACACTGGCCGGGCTTGACCAGCCGGTGGAAATTCGCCGCGATCGGCATGGTGTGCCGCACATTTATGCCAAAAATCGTGCCGATCTTTTTCGCGCACAGGGTTTTGTGCATGCACAAGACCGCCTTTGGCAGATGGAGCAGAATCGGCGCATTGCGCGCGGTGCGCTGGCCGAAGTGTTTGGCTATCCTGCGGTGGAAGCGGATCGGTTTAGTCGGATTATCGGTTTTTGGCGCGCGGCTCAAGCGGAACTAGCCACCCTAGACGCCGAAACCCTTCAGGTGTTGGACTGGTACACGGCGGGCGTCAATGCCTACATCACCGCGCGCCCGCGGCGTGTGGGCGCCGAATTCAATTTGTTGCGCATTCGCCCCGAACCATGGACGGCGCTGGATGTGCTTGGCAATGCGAAAGTCACCAGTTGGGCGCTGAGTCTGAATTGGGAAAGTGAATTGACCCGCCTACGCCTGCTCGAAGGGTTGGACCCGATCGCCGCCGCGGAGTTGGAGCCGGATTATCCACGTCTCAATCCGTTGACGCTGGCAGGGGTTGGGCAGGCAGAGTTGACGCGCCTGCTGGCTACGGCCGGTTTGCTCTTGAACCAGTATGAAACGGTCAAACAGTGGCTAGGCCAGACGAGCGCCAGCCCCGATGCTGGCCAGGGCAGCAACAGTTGGGTGCTCGCGCCCAAAAACAGCCTGACGCGCCAGCCCATCCTTTGCAACGACCCGCATTTGGCCGTGCAGATTCCTGGCGTCTGGTACGAAAATCATCTCAGTTGCCCCGATTATGCCGTGAGTGGCGTTTCGTTCACCGGGCTGCCGGGCGTGGTGATCGGCCATAACGAGCAGATCGCCTGGGGCTTGACGAATGGGATGATCGACGTGCAAGATCTGTATGTCGAGCGCGCCCATCCAGATGACCCAACCCTGTTTGAATACAACGGCGCATGGGAGCGCGCCCAGATTGTTGAAGAGGTCATTCAGGTGCGCCGTGGCCCACCGCATATTGAAAAGGTTGTGATCACGCGGCATGGGCCTTTGCTCACTGGGCTACTCAACCAAGATGAAAGCAGCGCCGCAGCGCAGACGCCCAGCCAAACGCTGCGATTTGCGCTGCGGTGGGCCGGTTATGCGCCAGGGCAAATGGTGCGGGCGGTGCTCAAGCTCAACCAGGCCACCAACTGGGACGAATTTAACCGTGCGCTGGATGATTGGTCCGTCCCGCCGCAAAATGTGACCTTTGCTGATACACGCGGCAATATTGGCTACCGGTTGGCCGGCACAGCGCCGGTGCGCGATAAGAATCTCGGCCTGCTGCCCGCGCCCGGTTGGATTGACCAATATGAATGGAGCGGCATGATCCCGGTCGCCGAATTGCCGCGACTTTATAACCCGGATTCTGGCAAAATTGTCACCGCCAACAATAAAATCGTCGGCGACGATTACCCTTATTTTCTGGGTGTAGAGTTTGACCCCGGTTGGCGCGCCGCCCGCATTGAAGAGCTGTTGAACAAAAAAGATCGCCATACGATCCGCGACATGGAAGAGTTGCAACTGGACACCCTGAGCAGATATGCCCAGGCTTTGACGCCTTGGTTGACGATCTTTAACAGCAGCGATGAATGGGAAATGGTGGCCTTAAACGAGTTGCGCCGCTGGAATTTCCGCATGGAAGCAGACAGTGTCGCGGCGCTGGTCTTTCACTACTATCTGCTCCAAGTGCTGGAGATGACCTTTAGCAACAAGCTGGGCGCGGCCACCCAAGGTTATTTGGGCATGGCCAGCAATCCGCTTTTTCTGATCCATGGCTTTACCATGCGGGCCGAAACCAAGCTGTTGGAATTACTAGACGAGCATGCAACGTCGGTCTGGTATATGGACGCCGCCAGCAATCGCCAACGCACGCGCGAAGAAATGTTGCAAGAGGCGCTGCGTCTGGCCGTGCAACAGATCCGGCAGGCGCATGGGGATAGCAAGCTAAAATGGAACTGGGGCCGCATCCACCAGGTGCGTTACACCCATCCGCTGGGCAGCGCGCCCTTGCTGCGTAAGTTGTTCAGTCGCGGGCCACTGCCTGTGGGTGGCGATGGCACCACGATCAACGTATCGCGCTACGCACCCCAGTTGCCGCCGGGCCTTGTACAAGTGACCGCCAGCTTCCGCCAAATTTATGAAGTAGGCGCCTGGGACAGTGCGCAGACGATCACCACCAGTGGTCAATCCGGCCACCCGCTCAGCCCGCACTACGACGATCAGATGATGATGTGGAAAGAAGGCATCTACCACAAAATGCCCTGGAGCCGCGAAGAAGTGGAGCGCTTGACGATGTACCGGCTGATGTTGAAACCGATGAAGCCGCAATAGAGGTGGGCGGGATTAAAGAAGTTGGAAATAGGTAGACAGGTAGAGCGGGAAACAGGTAGACATCACCTATCTACCTGTTTCCCGCTCTACCTGTCTACCTTTGCTCGAATAGCTGGCTGCACCCCTGTGTATAATTGATAAACGCCAGCGTTCCGTCCATATCCGCTGCCGTCGCTTCTGACCCTGGATCGTGCCGCCCCGCCAATGCGCGCTCAATCAAGAGCACCCACGGCTCACCCAGGGTCGCCTGCGCCCAGCGCGCCGCGGCCGGCTTGGAGGCGACTGCACCATGGTGTAGCGTATAGAGCACGCGACAGAGCGAAAGGACAACGTAGGACTGATAGCCGCGCGCCGCCAGTTGGGTTGGTTCGTGGCGTAAGTGCGCCGCCCACTCAGGCAACATAGACAGCATCGCCTGCTGCAAGTCGGCGGGCGCGATCGGGTCGATCAGCGTTTGCGGGGCCGGCCCTACCAGCGGAATCCCACGTTCGCGGACAATCGACTGGTGAATGATCAAGGCCGCGTCGTGGTGAAGCATTTTAAGTCGCTCACCCGTGCCGCGTTCGATATTCGGATGCAAGGCAGTGGCCGGGTCATAACGCCGCAGGGCGCGTTGCGAAATGTAGGAACCTTCTAACTGAATGGCCCAACGCGAGTCAACGGTCGCAAGGTGATCGTGCATGGCCTGCAATGCCAAAAAGAGATCGCCCGAAATCTCCTCGTCGGTGACCACGATAAAGTCAATATCGCTCGCTTCGTCAAAGGCGTCGCTTGTTAATGAGCCATCTAGATACATCCCGATAACGTGGCTCCCCAAGACAGCTTGTATGCTTGTTAATAAGTCTTGGAGGATGGCGTTCACGTCAGGGTAATGTGTTGGATCAGTTATATTCATCAAAAATGCTCTCCCAGGTGAGCCCAGAACGGATTAGGCAGCCGTGGATGCGGTTCACGATGTGATCGCTGGCGTTTTCTGTAAATACATCGGATCGCTCAACTCCTTTAAGGCAAACTCGGCCACGTCTGCACGGACGACCCGACTAGACTTGAACGACGGCTCGATGCTAATTTTATAATGGCCGGTGCGCGGGCCATCGATTAACCCACCGGGACGGATAATCGTCCATTCTAAGCCACTGGCGCGCACGATCTTTTCCTGTTCTTCTTTGTCACGAATCACCTTGCGTAAAAATGTCCACATGATAAGCTTAAACAGCCACCCCACCTGATCTTTGCTGTCGCCAACCCCCAGCGAAGAGATCACGATCAAGCGCTTCACACCTTTTTGGCGCATCGCCTGCACAATATTTTGAGTGCCGGTTGAGACCACCATGGCTGGATTATTCGCCGTATTGCCCAGCGAACAGAGCACAGCATCCACGCTATTCACTGTCTTTAACACATCACTTAATTCCAACACATTGCCCCGAACCAAGATTAAATTAGGCTGTTGCAATGTCACTTTCGCCGGGTCGCGCACCAACGCAACCACAGTGTGGCCAGCGGCCAGCGCTTGTTCAGCGATTTGCCGACCCGTACCACCAGTTGCACCAAAGATCGCAAGTTTCATTTGGATAGTTCCTCCGTTTGCACTATATAACGATGATAAAGACCTTGATAGCCTGACCCACGCCCGTAATAGCCCCATTTTGGGAAGTTGAAATCACAAGTAAGCGAACGGGGCCGCAATAGGCTAGCCTGCAAAAATGTGGGGAGATCGGGCATAGCATAGAAGTTGACGGCATGGCCCCAGTCGGTCAAGTGGGCGAACAGTTGCCGCACTTCTGGTTGGGTCCAGTTGAGGGAAAAGCGGTTGATGCCCCAAGCGCGATACGTTTCCAGTTGACTGCGCAACGCAGCCGGTTGGTTGAGTAGCGGGCGCAGAAACCCGATGGGGATTTGAATGATGGCGCCGGGGTAAGTGATCGCGAGGTGGCGAACGCACGCTTCATCGAGCAGCGCCAGCTCGCCGTTAAACCAGAGTTGTGTATTCGTAAAGCCAAATTTTTCTAGCACGGCCAACGTTTGTTCAATCCGATCACCACCGACCTTAAAATCTAACTTGACGGCCTTACCCCATTGATGCGCCTGGGTCAAACCCTGCGCTAAGGTGAGCCAACTTTCAGCTTCCGTACACAGCCGCTCGGCAAAGGTATCATGGCGCAAGATCAATTCCTGGCGCGTGGGGTCCAGATTCACGTCAAATTCAGCCCATTCGATGGCCGAACTCAAGAATTGGCGCAAGTTGATCGGGTCATTGACACCATGCCAGACGAGTTGTAGATCAGACGGCAACGCAGTTTCGGATAGAAATTCTGTCAAATCATAGGCGGCGCCTTGCACTGCATTCGCCGGTAACTCGGCCAGCGCAGACAGATAAATCGTATCGGGATGGAGTAAAAGGATATCATCGTCTTGCAGGGTGGCAACCGCAGCCAAATTGCTTGGCTCATTTTCCACAAAAGCGAAAATGCGAAAACCCTGCGCTTGGAAATGGCGGATACCCTCGATTTTGCGGGCGGCCAGCGTTTCCGTCCACTGGTTGGGACGCATAAAAAGCTGATCATCGGTAAATTGCACGGTGTAGGCCTGGCCTAGCCGATTCAAGGATTTCAGCGTATCAATGCGCAACACTTCAAAGCGGCCCGTATTTAATGCAACCGCAGTGCGGGGTTGCATCTGAAACCAGCGGATCACCTCCAACACGCCCGCATAGGCGTAGTGCGAGACTTCAATCGTTTCCGACGACCAGTAACGCGCCCGATACCAAGCTTCGATTTCTGTATAGGCCTGTTCGGGCAAGGAAAAGCGCGCCAGAAGCGTATCGATCGCGTGCTCGTGGACATCAATATCGGCCAGGGTAAGCTGACGGAAATACTCAGTGCTATGTTCCCGGTCATAGCCTTGTAGCACATGCAACATCATGGGGCGTAAATCCAACATTGTCCCATCAATATCAAAGACGATCAGCAACTGATCTTCAGGATATTTTTGGCACATCTGGGCATAATGGGTGGCTAATTTTGCCATCCAGTCGATCATAGTTGATTCCTCTTCGGATTGAAAATTAAAATTTGTGGGGATGACAGTGATTTACTCCGGCCAGCCGGAGGTCATGCCATCGGTTAAGACATGCAGACGCGCCGTTGGTTGTTCGCTGCCCGGCGTCGAGCGAAAGGCAGTCAATAACACACTACCCTGCCCAGTGACCGCCACGCGGTCAGCCAAGGGATCATACTGAGCGCCGACCGGACGATCCAGCGCGAGCAAACGGAGACCGGCATCGCTCATGCACGCCAGTAGCGCGCGCAGATCGGCCACCGCCTGCACATCTGGCGCCACGACGGTGCGTGGGATCACGTTTAGCCCAGCGGTAAGGCCATCGTCTAAAAAGCCTCCAATCACCGAAAGTGCTGGGCCGTAAAAAGCCAAATGAAGTTCCTGATCCGGTTCGCTGGCTAATTTACCCAGCACGTCAATCAAGCGGCGACCAGGGCTGCTTAACAACAGTTCAGGCGTCAGGTCCACGATGGCTAGATTAACCGTATCAAAATTAAGCCGGCTCAGGCGTGGCCCTTGCACATCAATCACCAGCAGGTCATCAAGCACCGCTTGCAAGGGTGTGGCCAATGCGCTTTCGCCAGTGGTCAGCAGCACCGGCAAACGGCCACTGATAAAACGGCGAGCCTGTTCACACACGGTTTGCGCATCAGAAAATAGTAAAATTGCCATAGTAAAATTGCCCTGTCCCTTTGCTCCTGCTGGCATTCCGCAAGTTGGATCAAGCAAGGCCCGTCAGTGCTTCGCTAATTTGCCACAGTTGTTTGGCCGCCGCTTCATCATACGAGACTTGAGCCGAGGATACGGCCTTTTGTTTGACAAAATATTGACCAGTGACGCCTTCTAACGCCAGCGAACTAGCCAGATAGACGCTGGTGCGGGCGCCTTCTTCGGGGGTAACGGCAATCAATTTAGTCAAATACGGGTAAACCTTATCCCAAAACCAGCCATTATTGGTGGCAAAACTGCTCGCAACGAAGCCCGGATGCAATGTATTCGCCGTCACGCCTGTACCAGCCAGACGGCGCGCTAGCTCATAGGTAAAGAGGATATTCGCCAGCTTGGATTGACTGTAGGCCGCAAAACCGCGGTACTTTTGCTGGCCCTGTAGATCCGCAAAGTTGATCTTGCCCCCGCGATGGGCATCGGAAGCGACATTGACAACGCGCGCCGGGGCACTGGCTTTTAAAGTATCGAGCAACAAGTTGGTCAAGAGAAAATAGTTCAGATGATTGAGAGCGAAAGTCATTTCAATGCCATCCGCACTTTCCTGACGCCGCATAAACAGCCCGCCGGCGTTGTTGACTAATACGTCCAGCCGGTTATATTTTTGCCTAAACTGATCAGCCACTTGGCGCACTTGGGCTTGCACGGATAAATCGGCCAGCATAAATTCGACTTGAGCATTGCCGGTCGATTGTTGAATCTGCCCAACTACCGTTGCACACTTTTGCGAATTGCGCCCCACAATAATCACGGTTGCCCCTTGGTGCGCCAACTCACGAGCCGTCACTTCGCCAATGCCACCCGTGGCGCCGGTGACCATGCAAATCTTACCTTGGAGATGCTGAACTTGTTGTGACACTTGGTCAATTCCCTCGTTTGCTGAATTTTTCACATGCCTCCTTATTGTAACGAGCCTAGCGATATTATGAAAAAATGGCGGTGAGGAAACTTCCTCATCGCCATTTCAAGTTCACATAAATTATGCTAGCCGCAAGCGGCTTTTCAATATTTGTCGCAAAACTTACGCGCTAGCAGAAACTGCATCTGCGGCCACGTCGGGTTGCTTGACCAATTCAAGATCAATACTAACCGCAATCTCATCGCCAACCACAACTCCGCCTGTCTCCAGCACGGCGTTCCAGGTCAATCCAAAGTCCTTGCGATTAATCTTGGTGGTCGCTTCGAAACCAGCGTTGGTTGTGCCGAACGGGGTCTTAGATTGGCCCATGTACTCCACATTCACGGCAACTTCCTTAGTCACATCGCGGATGCTCAAGTCGCCGACTATTATAGCATGGGTGTTATCCTTCACATCTACGCGTTTGCTCTTGAAAGCAAGCGTTGGGTACTTTTCCGCATCAAAGAAATCTGGTGACTTCAGATGCCCATCGCGTTGGGCCTCACGCGTGTTAATGCTTGCTACTTCAATTTGGACATCGACCGTTGACGCAGATGGATTGGCCTCATCCAGATTGATTGTACCGGAAAACTTGTCAAATTCGCCGCGCACTTTAGCCAGCATCATATGCCGAACAGAAAATTGGAGATACGAATGAGCACTATCGATTTGCCATGCCATAGGATTGTGCCTTTCAATATGCGATGTTGAGAAATAAATTGTTGAATTTTTAATCAAATCAGTGTAAATTTAGATTAAACAAAAAATCACGGTTGACAAGCCATCTATTTGCAAGTAAAATACTTGCATAAGAAATAATTCACTGAGCAATATTTGCTTATACAAGTATCTTAAGACAAACTAAGCAACATGTCAAATTTGATGATTGGTAATCGAGACAAAATCGGTTTATTGGGAGAGTGAACCTTTATGATGGTGGAGACTGATAACCGTTCGGCAAAGATGGCTTTGTGGCAAGGCTATTTGCAAACTCATGCAACCATCATCCGGCTGTTAGAGGCCGAATTGCAGCAGGAATTGAATCTGCCGCTGCTTTGGTATGATACGCTCAATCACTTGAACCAAAGTCCCTATGGCGGATTGCGGCTACAAGACTTGGCTGATGCGATCAATCTAAGCCAGAGCGGCCTGACGCGCCTGCTTGATCGTATGACGGAGGCCGATCTAGTCGAACGTAAACCTTGCCCAGCGGATCGGCGCGGTCTTTTTGCGCACATCACGGCGACCGGGCGCGCCAAGCTTGAACAAGCGACGCCAGTTTATTTGAGTGTGCTGGATCGCCATTTTCTACGCTACTTGAGTTGCGAAGAGGTGAATGCGCTGTTGAAGGTTTTTTCTAATATTGCCCAGATGCAGAATGAAGGGCCGGATCAAGTGGCAACGGGTTAAAGTAGGGGCGAGGGCGGGGCCCCCACAAGGGGGGGGCCCCAAAATATCATTCCCCGCCACCCCCCCCACAAATTATTTAACAC
>JBBREZ010000126.1:0-15174 GCA_038225095.1 Caldilineales bacterium | reverse complement strand
TGCTTCCTGTCGGCCGAAAACTTATGCACGCGGGCATTGCCATAGCCGTCCGAAATGAAGACATCACCGGTAGAAGCCAGTGCCAGATCGGTTGGCATGTTGAAGGGCGCGCCATCAACAGTGGCCGGTTGGCCAGGCGTGCCCCAAGTCCAGACATGTTCACCCTGTGCATTAAATTTGTAGACGGCGTGCATGACGGCGTCGGTCAAATAGACGTTGTCCGCTGCGTCGACGTAAATACCGTGGGCCGATTTGGGTGTTAAGATGCCGTCACCCCAGCTTTCCAGAAAATTGCCCGCACGGTCGAAAACGAGCAACGGGCGTTCGCTGCGTGAATAGACGAAAATCCGATCTTGTGAATCGCAGGCCAAGCCCACAATCCAGCCCCAGGTCCAAGCAGTCCATGTACTGGGCAGTTTGCCCCAATTTTCGACTAATTCGTACGTAAATTTGCCGCTGCCAAATGTCATGCCAGGCTTCCCCCAGTTGAGGTTGAATTGGTTTAGATGAATTAGTGTGAATAAGCGACGATCTATATGTTGATTCAACGGCTTTGTAAGATTGTCCGGCTAGCGGCGGATCAATGGCAAGAAAAGTGTTTGCTCGTGGTTTACGCCAGACGGAATGTCTGTCAGTTCAGGACTTAAAGTGGGCTGCGTGGCTGTCGGCAGAACAACTAAAGTTGTGGTTGCGCTCGCTGTTGGCGTGATAGGGTCAGCAGGTACTGGCGTTGCTGTCGCTGTGCTCGTTGCCGGCAGTGGAACCGGGGTGTCAGTAGCCGTTGGCGTGGGCAGATCGGTTGACATTGCCGTGTTCGTCCCTGTAGGCGTCATGGTCGGCGTAGCAACTGGCGGTAGAGTTGTTTGCGTTGCTGTGCTGGTGGCCGATGCTGTTTTAGTCGGCGTCTTTGTCGCTGTGGCCGTGCTGGTAGCCGGCGCCGTTTTGGTAGGGGTCTTGGTCACTGTGGGGGTGCCGGTGGGCGGTGGCAACGTCACCGGCCAGCGCCATTCCTGTGCAAAGAGTGTCGTCAGATCCTCACCGGCGGCAAGCGAGGCAGCGGCGACAAAATTATTGATTGCATCTTGTGTGGTCTGTCGCACTGGCTGTTGGCCAACTTTCTGCCACAAAGCTAACACAAATTTATTTCCATACTGCGCACGTAGTTTAAACAGAAATGAAGCAAACAGATCAGTTGCACCGAGGTTCATAGGATTAGCGGGCGCTTTCCCGATCTGCAATGTGTTTGCCCAGTTCAACGAACTATCGGCTAGATATCGATCTAGCATTCGTTCCACCTCGGACTGGAAGACAGCAAAATCAGTGCCATTGAATGGACCGCCGGTGACGCCTGCGGCTTCCATAGCCATAAAGCGCATAAAGACGGCGAACCCGGTTGTAATGTCACCCGTAGAGCTGTTAACATACTCAATTTTATTTTCGTAAAACCAGAAGTTACGCCCTAATTCATAGAAAACGACATGGTCAAACTGATTGCGATCTGAAACACCGCGAAACAGTAGATCGAACGTAGGGGTTTCCAATTCTATGCCCGTACTGCCCAAAAAACCACAGCCACCGCCGCAGCTATCTGGTACTACAGCAATAGTTGAGCGACCATTGAATTGATAGTAAAGATTTGGTTCTCGTCCAGTCGCCTGTGCATAAAAACTGTAGGCTTTATCAATAGCAGTGGTGATGCGAGCTAGCGTCGTCTCGTCGTAATAACTTTCCGGCACCAACAGTGCCACATGGTCGCCAACGTAGGGGTAGAGTTGGTGTGTACTTTGATCAAATGCCGTGTAGGTGTAGGCCGGTGGTAGTGTCAATGTTGGCGCCCACAGGCTAGTACATTAGGGCGTAGATAACTATACATATTTTCTCACCTATATCCAGTGCGCTTAATTGTCTAGTTATTTACGCTGCGCTGTACTAGTTTGTTCGCCTGCACGGACGGTAACAGATGATGCCCTATCTTTTCGCATGGGTTGAAGTTGAGCACTACCAAAGCCCTGTTTCACCTCGATCAAGAGCAAAATAGAACTGATCAAAGCTACAGCTACCCAATAAGTCATGATCGAATCTACCTGTCGCTGATTTCGCATTGATTTTAACCTTTTTCACGAAATTTAGTCAATGTGCCTTAGACAGACTACCAGATGAGAGACTTGACCCTACGCTAGACGAATAGATGTGATTGTAGCCTATTCTAGAAGCACTGCCAATGTACTTCGAGGCGGTGGCCACACTGTTAGAAGCCGGTTGAAGCTTACCCTGACACGGCGCTGAAATATAACATTCCGTAGGCCATATAGTGAGACATGTGACCATTATAGCAGAGGGTATCTAAAACCCGACTTGAGCATTAAATTCTGCGCGCAACTCTGGCGCCAAACCCGTTTGCTCAGCCTCAAAGGCTTGATCAACTTGCGCTGTGTCACGACAGCCGATCAGCACCGATGTGACACCTGGCTGGCCGATCACCCAGGCCAAGGCAAGCTGGATCATAGATCGGCCCGTGGCTTGGGCTTGGGCGCGCAACGCCTCCATGCGGCGAAAGGCGGTTTCGTTGGCATAAATTTTCCAGTGGTCGGGGATCATGGCGAAGCGCGTGCCCCGCGGTGCGGTCCAACTTTTGGTATACTTCCCGGTGAGGAAACCAGCGCCCAGCGGGCTGTAGGTGATCACGCCGATCTGTTGGTCGGCGCAGAAGGGCAATAATTCGGCCTCAATGTCGCGGATCGCCAAGTTGTAGTTGGGTTGCACCGATTCCAACCGCGGCCAGTGATGGATGTCCGCCCGCCACAACGCTTTGCAAATTTGCCAGGCTGCAAAGTTGCTACAACCAATCGCACGCACCCTGCCTTGTTCCACCAGTTTGTGCAGCGCTTCTAACGTGGTTTCCAGCGGCGTATTGGGGTCAAAAGCGTGTAATTGGTAGAGATCGATCGTCTCCGTTTGCAAACGGCGCAAACTCGCTTCAACCGTAGTGCTGATGCGTTCGCCATGCAGGGGCGGCGTAATTTTGGTAGCCAACACAATTTTGTCGCGCGATTTTCGGGCCGCCAGCCACTGGCCCACGACTTCCTCCGAACGGCCTTTGTTATAGGCTTCGGCCGTGTCAAACAAATTGATGCCGCGTTCGACCGCGTGATCCATAATCGTGAAAGCAGCGCGCTCATCGATCTCGCGGCCAAAGGTCACGCAGCCTAGCCCGATGGAGCTTACGTTTAG
This sequence comes from Caldilineales bacterium, assembly GCA_038225095.1. Lineage (GTDB taxonomy): Bacteria > Chloroflexota > Anaerolineae > Caldilineales > Caldilineaceae > JAPLGZ01. The sequence goes on along the minus strand of JBBREZ010000126.1, from coordinate 11,943 downwards.
ATTGGTTTTGCCCAGTTTTCGATATTCCATCGCCTCTTCTCTCGTGTAAAAAGACTCCACCCTCACCCTCCCGTTCGGCTGCGGTTCGACAAGCGCACCGCACGGGGCCTGAGCGTTCGACGACTCGACTGAGCTCGCCGAAGTCTGAGCGCACGCCGCAGTCTTGCCGAAGACCACGTCGAAGCCTGCTGGGAGGGTGAGGGTGGAGTCTGAAAATCTTTGAATCACGCTTGACCAACTTCACTAACCTTGCGCTTCCTAAATCGTCTGCGTTCTATCGCCAACAGTGCGCTGGCCAGGACAAATATCCCACCCAGCCACTGGATCGGCTGCATGCGCTCATGCAGGAATAGGACGGACAACCCAATGATCGTCAACGTTTGTAACGGCCAGAGCAGCGCGATTTGCGCGCTGCCCACGCGCGGGATGGCCGCATACAGCGCCAGACGGGCAAAATAAGTGCTTACCACGGCCAACACGCCGATGATCAGCCAATCCTGTCGCCCAGGCGCGTGCCATTCGGCACCTTGCACCCACCACCAAGCAATGATCACCAGCGTCATGATCGCCGTCAGATAGAAGGTGACGGTCGAGGTGCCATAGCTGCGCAACCACCATTGGCTGAAGACCAGTTGCGCCGCATACAAGATCAGCGAGATGCCCAAGAGGATCATGCCCATCGGTGCGATCTGCCCGCCCGGCCCACCGATCAACAGGTAGACGCCGATCATGGCCAGCAGCAAACGGAGCATACTGCGACCGGTTAAGCGCTCACCGCCGAGCATTAAAAATAGCAACACCACCAACGGTTGCGTTGACTTGATCATCGCCGACATCGATGCATCGACAAATTCTAATGACCAGAAGAAACAACAGATTTCGATGCCGCTGATCAACCCAATTATACCCACCAGCCACAAGCCGCGCCGGTCAATTTTGAAATTTTGCGGTTCAAACACAGCCATGGTGCCAGCCAATAAGAGCGTCGCAATCAGCAGCCGCATCAGTAACAAAGTGATCGGGTTCATGCCGCCCACTACGGCGCCGCGCACAATGGGCGTCACAATACTGCTGGCAAAGGTAGACGCCAACGCGAGCCCCCAGCCTGATAATACGGAGTTGCGGGTGCTGATGGCGAACTGTTTGGACCAGCGCGTGGGGCTAATGGCTACCTGCATCTGACCACTCGCCGCTTCCTGTTTTGCTCTAACAACTGTTTAATCCCCTCTTGCTTGCGGATCAAGCGCGTCGCGCATGCCATCACCGACAAAATTAACGGCCAATACAAATAGCACGGTCGTAATCGCTGGCGGAATCCATTGCCAGGAGTTACGTTCTAGCGTCGAAATACTGCGCGCCGTGTTGAGCATATTGCCCCAACTGGGGGTCGGCGGCTGCACACCTAACCCCAAATAGCTGAGACCAGCTTCCAACAGCACAGCCGTTGCCACCGCGAAGCTGGCATAAACCAGCAGTGGGGCAATCGCATTGGGCAAAATATGGCGGAGGGCAATGTTAAAATCGCTGACCCCAATACAATGGGCGGCCTCCACGTAGGCCCGTTCCCGAATCGTCAGAAACTGCCCGCGCATAATCCGGCACGGAACCGGCCAGGTGAGCAGCCCAATCATCGCCATCACATTGAAGATGCTAGGGCCAACCAGCGAAGCGACGCAGAGCAGCAAAATGATCACCGGAAAGCTGAGCACGACATCTACCACGCGCATGATCACATGATCCAGCCAGCCCCGATAATAACCAGCGAGCGCGCCCATCACAATCCCAATCGAGGTGGAGAAAAATACGGCCACCAACCCGACGGCCAGTGAAATCCGCCCCCCCACCAACGTGCGCGCCAAAATATCCCGACCAATCCGATCCGTGCCGAACCAATGGACGGTTGACGGTGGCTTATTCATGGCCTTCAGATTTTGGCCTAAGGCGTCCGCTTGCGAACCGAGCAACGAAGCCACCACCAGCACGCCAATAATCAGGAGACCCGCCATCGCCAGCCGATGCCGCCGAAAACGCCGCAACGTCTGGCGGGCTGGCGAATCGGGCGCGCCTTTTTGTAAGCGAAGTTGGGCTGCAGTAAGGGGAATTATCTGTGCTTGGGCCATAGTGATGTAATTTGTAATCTTTTAGAAATTTTCCCCTGGACGAGGGAGGAACCATTGCCGTTGCGCTTGTGGGCGTAGACATGCAGGCGATTAATCAAAGCGAATTCGCGGGTCGGCCAGGGCATAGGTAAGATCGGCGAGCAGATTGGCGAATAGGACGGCAACCGCAATCGATAAGCTGATGCCCATGATCATTGGATAATCGCGACCGTTGACCGAATCGATCAGCAGCGAACCCATACCTGGCCAGGTGAAAACGGTTTCGGTGATAATCGCGCCGCCCACCATGTCGGGCAGGGCCAGACCAATCACCGTGATTACCGGGATCAGCGCGTTGCGAAAGGCATGGCGGAAGATCACGGCGCGTTCACTCAGGCCTTTGGCGCGCGCCGTGGCGACATACGCCTGCCGAATGACCTCTAACATAGATGAGCGGGTATAGCGCATTAAAATGGCATTGTAGCCAAAGGCGAGAATCAAGGCTGGCAAGGCGAGATGATGGAAAAAATCAAGCAAAGAAAAATCGCTGTTGGTCGAAACCATGCCGCCGATTGGGAAAAGATGCGCCTTCAACCCTAGGACAAATAAGCCCCCCAAGCCGAGCAGAAAGGAAGGCGACGAAATGCCCAAAAATGCCAGCGCCGTCAACAAAAAGTCGAGCTTAGAATATTGGCGCAGCGCAGAGAGGATGCCCAATGGAATGCCGATCAAGCAGCCGAGCGTCAGCGCTGTGAACATCAGGATTGACGAAGCCTTAAACGCCCGCCAGAGCGTGGCATTGACCGGTTGCCCGCCCAACGTGCGATAGCCCAGGTTGCCCTGTAAGGTCTCGCCTAGCCAGTGCCAATAGCGGATGGGCGCAGGTTGATCGAGACCTAACTGTTTACGCATCTGATCGCGCATGGCCTGGCTCGAACCCAGCTCGGGGCGAATATAGGCTGAGACTGGATCACCGGGCGTCAATTGAATAAAGGTAAAGACCAGAATGGTAATCCCGAACAGCACAGGGATGTTGATCAATAGACGGCGAATGATATAGCGTCCCACAGTAAAACCCTCTAGGCGTTAATGGCCCAAGCCGCCAGCAGTGGCTTGCGAAAGGAAGCCGAAGTATCCACAATCTCAAAACCAAGGGCCAGGTAGAGCGGCTGGGCCTCCCAATTATCCGAGGTGGTCGTTAGCCAACAACCCTTGCACCCCTGGCGATAAAGCTGATCCAGCGCCGCGGTCAACAATTGGCGCGCAATCCCCTGGCGGCGGAAATCGGGCGATGCGTATAACCCCCAAATGTAGCCCCAGCGCGCTGCTTGTGGTGCATCAGAAAGTTCAGCCAGCGTGCTATATTCACAATCACCCACTTCTTGATCTCGTAACATAGCCGCCAAGTTCTGATATCCTTGGGCTGTCGTGCGCTTGACCAGTGTAATCGGCGCTGCGGCGTGCGTTGGCGTGGGCGGGTAAAGCTCACCCGTACACGTCAGATGTAGTTCGCGATGATAAGGGCTAAAGCCATTTTTCGCCAGCAGGCGGCCGACCAAACTCATGTGATCAGATAACCCATCCCAGCCTGCGTTGTAACTGGGAATGGGGCAGGCATGATGATGGCTGGCAAAGGCCAACAACTGTTGCATATTACGCGCGCGCGCTTGCAACAAGCAGGCGTCCAAAAGTGCTTGGCCCGTCGCTTCATCTTGTATAAACAGCGCCGATATGGTGGCCTCTCGGATCACCGTGGATGCCCCATCATAGTTCAGCAAGGCCGCAAAGCCCACCGCCGTCTCTTGTTCTTCCGCAACGAAGATCTGCGTCGTGGGTTGCGCCGGCTGCATGAGGGCCGCGTGGAAATACGCGCTGCTTGGTGTAAAGCGACAATGAGGCACGTTGGCCGTCACCTGGCCGTATAGGCGATACAGGTCATCGAGATGACCTGTGCGCAGGGCAACAATTTTCATACATTCCATTCCAAGGTAAAAATATTCAATCAGCCCAGCCTCTACTGCCATCGCTAGAGAAAATTGCAGGATGGTTGGTTGCTCTATAAGTTCAATTTTACCATAGCATAAATGTTTTATTGTCAACGCTTTGCGGTTCTCAATGACATCAGAATAGCTTGCTGTGGCTTGATGAAAAACAGGAAAACAAACTGGTCATCACGCCACATGACCGAAATAAATTTTAATGTTCATCTAACCGCAAGCAAGCTATTCTGATGTCATTATATTATCGTGCAATGGCTACTTCGCAATTTCCCATTTCTCAGCTTGGTCGTAGTAGGAACCACCACCGGCGGCTGGGGTAAACTGGAAGTTGGCAATGCGCTTGGAAACGAGGCCATAGCGCGTGGTTTGCCAGAGGAAAATCCAAGGCAAGTCTTGCCCCATCGTGGTGCAGGCTTCTTTGTAGATGTCGGCGCGCTTGGCCGGGTCCATCTCCTTGCGACCAGCTTCTAGCAACTTGTCCAAAGGCGCACTGCTGTATTTGTAGTTGTTGGTCGGCGACTTGGAGTAAAAATAGTTGTAGGCCCGGTTCGGATCAGCGCCATTCGCGCCGCCGATGAATGACATCTGCGATTCACCCTTCTCATAGTAGCGCGAATTCCAAGCGGCGCCATCTAGCGGCATCAGTTCAATCGTAATCCCAATGTCGGCCAGATCCTTCTGGATCACGGTCATCACATCAGCAGAAAGTTGGTCATTGTAATAGGTGTCCATGACGATTTTGCCCAGCGATGCTGGATCGACGTTAATCTCCTTGAGCAGGGCTTTCGCCTTGTCTGGGTTGTAATCGTAGGCTTCAATCTTGTCTGGATAGTATTTTGGATTGCCATACAGACAGGGCACTGTGGTGGCTGCGCCGCCGTAGATACTGTCGATAATCGATTTGCGGTCGATGGCGTACAAAATCGCCTGGTGGAATTTCGGATTGCCAAAGACAGGGTTAGCTTTCGGATTCAATGTGATCGCATTATCCACCTGCGACGGGCCAGGAATGACGATCGCCTTGTCATTCTTGCCCTCACGCTCAACCTCATCGCGCGTCAGATAGGTAAAGTCGATCTCACCGGCGTCAAAGGCAAGTAAGGCTGTTGCTGGGTCTTTGAACTCGCGGCGGATCAGTTTGGCCAATTTTGGCTTGCCGCGCCAGTAATTGTCAAAGGCGACAGTCTCGATATACTGACCTTCTACAAATTTAGAGAACTTGAAGGGGCCGGTGCCAATCGACTTGGTGCGCCAATAGTCACTCTTGTCAAGGTTATCGCGCGCCACATCCTTCAGGCCAGCTTTTTGCACCAGCCAGGTTTCCGCGAATACATCCAACAGTGGTGCGCTAGGCCCATTGGTCGTGACCGCCACAGTGTTGGCATCGATAGCTTTCAAGCCCGAGATAGTGGTTGCCTTGCCAGCAATGTAATCTTGGGCGCCCGCAATCACCGCCAAGGGACCAGATTGCTGGCAGAGGACTTTTTTATCGAGACAAAGTTCAATCGAAAAGATCACGTCATCCGCCGTAAAGGCCGTGTCGTCATGCCAGGTAACCCCTTTGCGCAAAGTAAAGGTCCAGGTCAGGCTGTCGTCGGAAATCTTCCAACTCTCGGCCAGATCGGGCACAATCTTGGTGTATTCGAGATTATAGGTGACGAGATGGCTGTAGATCTTGTTGAGCCAGTGATTGCCGCCACCTGCGCTCAATGGGTTGAGGAAATTAATCGGATTGCAACACGGGCCAACCCATGCGCCGGTCATGGTGTCGGCTGCGCTGGACGGGGCAGCTGCGGCCGCTGGCGTTGCTGCCGGCTTGGTCGCTTCTGCAGCTGCTGGTGTACTGCCGGCTGGGGTGGGTGCGCCCGCTGGTGCAGCACAGGCCCCAAGCAGCAGGCTGAAGACAACGAGCAGCCCCAGGATTGGATAAAAATACGGGAAGTGCCTGATTTTATGGTTGCTTCTCATGGCTTTCCTTTCTTTTATAAAATTGGATTGGGAAAAATGGAATGGCAATTGACAGATTACTGCACTTCTAGTTTCCTGTCAATCGGCAAATTCGTATATGAATTAGCTGATATTTTGTCAAAGGTACCCAATAGACTTTACCGAGAATAAGTCGTTACACAGGTAGACGCCGCTCTGCGGTCGGACGGAAACAGGTAGACAGGTGACGCCGGCCCGTTTTCCTGTCTACCTAATTTATTTAATTTCGATAATTCCAATATGACAGCGCAAGGTTGTTAATCGGTAGACCACAGCGGAGCCGGCACGCTTACGGGCCGGACCATGCGCACGCGGCGTGCTTGCTCCGCCCTTGCGCAGAACCTTGCGCTGTCATACTCATCAATCAATGCTTTATTCGCCGAGTACGCTGTCCAACTCCGCGCTGCAATTCTTCAACACATTCATCAAGGCAAAATCGCCGCCCCACGGCACAATTTGCGCGCCCATCGCGCGGAAGCGCTTGATATCTTCTGGTGAACCGGCGGTGATGCCCCAGATTTTGTTGTGCTTTTTCGCAGCCGCTGCCACAATTTCAATGGCTTTTTCCATGGTCAGGTTGCTGCCGGCTGGTGCATTGGCAATGCGCAAGCTCAGGTCGGCGGGTCCTAGAAAGAGACCGTCGATGCCATCGATCGAGGCAATTTCCTCAGCGTTGGCGACTGCTTGCAAGGTTTCTACTTGGGTGATGATAAAGGTTTCGCGGTTGGCGTCAGCATTATAGGTGCTGCCGGGCGCCCAGGCGCTCGTCCCGTAATCCGCGTCGAGGCCGGCGCCGTCCATGCCCCGGTTGCCCAGTGGCGGATATTTGACGGCCTGCACGAGGTTCTGTGCCATCTGTGGATCCGAGACCAGCGGCACCAGAAAGCCCGCCGCGCCATCTTCCAGATAACGATAGAGTTTCGTGCGCTCCAAGGTGGGTGGGCGCACCATACAATCAATATCATTGTATTTGCACAGCGCGATCAACATCTGCACCTCGCGGTTGTCCATCGCCCGGTGTTCTAAATCGAGCCAGATACCATCAAACTTGAAATGTGCCGAATAGCGCACAAAAAAGGGCAAATAATGGCCCATCGCCGAAACGCGTGCAAAACGTCCACTTCGAAACTTCGCTAACATCTTACTTTTTCGCATGGTAAACTCCTTGATCGGCGGAAATATTTGGTATGATTCGCTGATGAGTGATAAGTGATGAGTGAGGGTCAAAGTTCACTCATCATTCCTGTAATATGCACCAGCCCATCCCCCACCTGGACGCGATGCAGGCGGCGCAACATGATTACAACACCATCCTGATCGGCGCTAACCTCTTGCACAACTTGGCCAAATAAATCTTGGACGATGCCTAGCTTTTGACCAGTTTTGACTTTGCTGAGTAATTCGACCGCAGCGCGGAAATAACCCGCTTCGGTGGCATCAATCACACTGTCCAAATTGCCGGCGCCAAAGAGATGATGTGTCAGCGGGCGTGGTTGTGGCGCGCCTTCAAGCATGCCTAGATGGTGCAGCACGTTGCGTACGCCCTGCGTAAAACAGGCCACATCGGCTGGCCGCGCATAGCCACCGCCGGGTGCTTCGGTATAGAGCGAAGGGATGCTCAGGTCGGTGGCGGCTGAGATCGTGCGCCCCGGCGCCATCGGCAGTGGATGGCCCCATAAGACCGGCGCGCCAAAGGCTCGCGCTCCCGCCAAGGAAGCCTGGCCCAGCGCGCCATCGTCATGGATATAGCCGATCAAGGTGGGAATGTCATAGGCTACGCCGCCGCTATGCAGATCGATGTAAAAATCGGCCTGGCTTAATAGTTTTTCTCGGATCCAATAGGCAATGCGCTGTGTGAGCGTGCCGTTGGCGTCGCCGGGAAAGACGCGTGCGAGATTCAGGCCATCAATCGGGCTGCTGCGCTGCGCGGCTTCATAGGCTGGCATGTTGCAGATCGGGACCATCACCAGCGTGCCGCTTAATTCATTCGGCTGGATTTGGCCGTAGATGCGCGGGATTGCCTCGATCCCTTCATACTCGTCGCCGTGTACGGCGGCCGTAACGACGAGCGTAGTACCGGGTTCGTGGCCGGTCACATAGAGCAGTGGCAATTGCCAGGCGCTGCCATCCGCACGCGTGGCGACTTCGAGCCAGCCGGTTTGTTTAAGCCCGCGCGCTAAATGGGGAAGATCAAATTCGCTGAAATGCATGGGGCAACCTCGTCATGCGTGTTGGAAGGCGTAAAGTAGGCAATAATTGTCCGCCCAGTAAGCCTGGTCCTATTTTCGCCAGTCGATCACAACGCCCACCAATGCACGCTCACCTTGATCGAGTCGTTGATAGACTTCGGGCAAGGCCTGCCAAGGGAAATGATGGGTGATCAGAGGGCCAATTGACAATTTCCCGCGCGCCAACAGATCAAGTGTCAACGCAAACGAGCGTTGGCGATCCCAGCGCTGGCCTGCGGGCGGATACCCGTAGGAGGTCAACAAAGTAATATCCTTCTGCAAATACGGATCGCCCACTGGGCTAAATTGGGGTTGATCGGTGTGGCGCGCCAACACGACTACCTTGCCCCCTTTGCAGACAATATCCATGCTTGTTTGAATGGCCGCCCAGGTCGAGGCGGCTTCGAGCACCAGATCGGCGCCGTGGCCTTCTGTAAAATCATGCACTTGTTGCAGTAAATCGGGCGCATCGAGGTTGAGCGCCAGGTCTGCCCCCATGCGCCGCGCAATCGCCACGCGCGCTTCCTCTTTATCAACGACAACGGTGCGAAAGCCAAACGCTTGACCATACGCCAGCGCCGCCAAGCCAATCACCCCTTGGCCGACAATGGCGAGCGTATCGCCGGGGGTTGGGCTACCTTTGCGCAAGGCAATATGTGAGACTTCGAGGATATTGACGAAGACCGCTTGTTCATCGGGAATGTTGGCCGGCAGCTTGATCGCATCAGTCGCGAACACGGCCGCAATTTCGCGATGCGTAGCTGGCGCAAAGACCCGATCGCCGGGGACAAAATCGGTGACCTGGTCACCAATTTCAATCACATCGCCTACCATCGAATAACCATTTTCGATGGGATAGACGAGCGGGATATTGGCATGGATATATTGGCCGGCCGCGTCGACTGGCACCACGCGATAGACGCGAATTTCGGTACCGGTGCTGATCGCGGTGACGCGCGCACGCACGAGTAGACCATGGCTGGGGCAAACCGGCATCATCACTTCTTCAAATTCCGCGCGCCGTGGCGCGGTAATAATCAAGCGCTTCATGGAAATATCACCTTTGAATCCGAGGCCATACTAATGGGGCCGACCGGGTTGCAACAATAGACTTTACTCAGAATAAGGTAGACAGGGGAATAGGTAGACAGGGAAATAATAGACAAACCAAATAGACTCTGCACAATCCAACTGGACGGGCACGGTATACCGTGCCTCTACAAATGGGCAACCTTTATTTGGTTTGTCTATAAGTATACACGTCTTTTTTCCCTGTCTACCTATTTCCCTGTCTACCTTATTCCAGATGATCTCTATTGATTAAACGCAGGGGGAATCATAATGGGTTCTGATTTCTACGTCAATCGCTTTTTACGCGCCGCCTAGCAATGAAGGAGTCGTTGTCCAGGTGATGTGGAACTGCGCTAGGCGTCAGTTCGGTTTGGGCATGAGGTTATTTTGTAAAGCAATCGCTACGGCCTCGGTGCGGCTGGTGGCGTGGAGCTTGGAGAGGATATTGCTTACATGAAATTTGATGGTCGAGCGGCTGACAATTAAGGTGTCGGCGATCACATGGTTGTCCAGCCCTTTGACCATCAATTGCAATACATCGTGCTCGCGCGGTGTAAGGTCGTCACCAAGCACCGGTCGCCCATATTGGTTGGTTGTGTGGATGAGCGCCTGCGTGGCCTCGGGCGCTAGTGTTGGGCGACCCTGGTGGGCGGCGCGAATGGCCTGGGCGAGCTCAGCAGCCGTGACATTTTTGAGCAAATAGCCAATCGCGCCCGCCCTGAGCGCATCTTGCACCAAGTTATCTTCCTTAAAACTGGTCAGGATCAGCACTTGGATGTGCGGATAGCGTTCACGGATGGTGCGCGTGGCGGCCGCGCCATCCATGCGCGGCATCATCAGGTCCATCAGAATGACATCGGGTTGCCAGCGTTCACACAGGCGCACGGCGGCCTCGCCATCAGCCGCTTCGGAGATTAGTTCGAGATCGTCATACGCCAGTAAGAACGCGGCTAAGCCGCTGCGCACGACGGTGTGATCGTCGACGAGCATCACGCGAATCGCTGCGGAGTCGCTCATATAAGTTGCCTTTGGCGTTGCTTTGACCTGTCGTTTAGTAACCCTTGGTTCAGTACGGATGCCATTGCACCCCAATGGTTGTGCCTTCGTCCGGTGCACTTTCCACCATTAAGGTGGCGCCAATCGCTTCGGCGCGCTCATGCATAATGCCCAGCCCTAAATTGGCAGGGGTAATGGTTTCAAAGCCAAAGCCGCAACCGTCATCGACCACGGACAGCGCAATGACGGCCGGGCTACAGCGGAAATCGATTTTTACGTGTTGCGCCCGTGCATGTTTGGCCACGTTGTTCAGGGCTTCTTGAGCAATACGATAGAGCGCAATCTTTACATCAGGGGGCAGCGCGGCCTGCCCGTCGGTGGACAAAGCAACCGTTACCCGTGCGCGGCCCGTAATGCCGTCGGCTAACTGACGCAGCAAATCGGCCAACTCGATTTCGGCCAACTTGGCGGGCCGCAGCTCGAGTAAGAGGGTGCGCATCTCGGCTAGCGCCCCGCGCGTCAATTCGCGCAATTCTTCTAATTTCTGTTGTCCCACCACTTGGTTGCGCTGCCAGATGCGCGGTAGCACTTCGGCGATCATGCTGGCCGAAAAGAGCGTTTGCGTCACGACGTCGTGCAGATCGCGCGCGATGCGGTTACGTTCAGCCGCCACAGCGGTGTGTTCGATCTGCGTATGTAGGCGCGCATTTTCAATGGCTAACGCCGTCTGATCCGCCATGCTAAGCGCTAAGTCAAGCGCTTCTTGCGAGAAGTGGTGCGCTTGAGCATAACAAAGCAGCAGTGCGCCGTAGGCTTCATGCTTGATTTTAATCGGCACAACAAGATAGGCGCGGTAATCGAGTGCAACCAATCCCGTTTCGATGCTGGACAGGGCGGCAGCGGGCGTGGCTGCGTTCTGCTCGGTATCGTCAATCACGAGCGGCTGTCCGGCCAGTAACGCCTGACCGGAGATCCTTTGCGCAATGCTTGCGCTGACGCGATCCAGTGCTTCGCTAGCGAGGCCGTTACTGGCCTGAATTAGCAAATGTTGGTTGCGTTCATCCAGGCTATAGATCAAGCTGGCATCGGCGGCGAGGAGCAAACAGGCCTGGGCCACAATATAGTCCAGAATCTCTGCGAGCAAACGATTTGAATTGAGAATCGCTAAAATTCCGCGCAACCCATCGGAGACTTGCCGCCGCTGTTCGATCTCACGCGTCCGCTCCTCAACCCGACGTTCCAATGATGCCTCGGTTTCCTTGCGCCGCGAGATATCGGTGATGGTCGCAATCACCATCAGCTCGTTGCCAACCTGGAGATAGCTTAGACCGGCCTCAATTGGAAATTCAGTGCCGTCTTTGCGCTGGCCTGCCAGATCCAGGCCTGAACCCATCGCGCGCGTATGCGGATTCTGCATATACTGGAAGCGGTGTTTGAGGTGCCCAGCATGGAAACGCTGCGGCATCAACACCTCAACTAATTGGCCCAGCAACTCGTCCCGGTGATAGCCAAATAACTCTTCCAGTTTGAGATTGACATAAACAATCTGGCCCCGATTGTCCA
>JBBREZ010000125.1:0-15229 GCA_038225095.1 Caldilineales bacterium | reverse complement strand
TATGGCATGGGTGGCGAGATTGTTGACTCGACCAGCATCACCGTCGCCGTCACAGCTGCGCCTGGTGGCGTCTGGACCACAACCGTCGCGGCGGCCATTCTGATCTAACCAACGTAGCACGATTTTCCCAATGGTCAGCCGTAATCGAGAAGCAAAATGACACCCGATAATTTTCTGGGCCTGCCCGAACCAACCTCGAACGCAGAGCAGGCCAACGTCTTGATCTTACCGATCCCGTTCGAGGCGACCGTGAGCTATGGTCATGGCACAGCCAACGGCCCCGCCGCGATCATCGAAGCCTCGCAACAGGTGGAGCTCTATGATCGGGAATTTGACCGCGAATTAGCCTTTGATTATGGCATTCATACCTTGCCGGCCTTGCAACTGCCCGCCGATCCAGCGTCCGCGATCAACTTGATTGCGGACGCCGTGGCCAAAGCAGCACAGACAGGGAAATTAGTCGTCGGTTTGGGCGGCGAACATACGATCAGTGTCGGCTTTGGCCGCGGCTTGCTACGTGCCGTCGGCGGCCCTGTTTCCATCGTCCAGATCGACGCGCATAGCGACCTGCGCGATGAATACGAAGATACCCCCTATAGCCACGCCTGCATCGCGCGCCGTCTGCTCGAAGAACCGGCAGTGGAACAAGTGCTACAACTGGGCATTCGCTCCGTCGGTGCCGAAGAAGTAACCTTCGCGCGCGCCAACCCCGAACGCGTGCGCGTCTGGTATGCAGAAGAGGTTCATGAAGGCCGCTGGCAGGCTGAAATCGTCAACCGACTACAGGGGAAACGCGTCTATCTAACCATAGATGTGGACGGCTTGGACCCCGCCATTATCCCAACCACAGGTACACCGGAACCAGACGGCTTGACCTGGCGCGAGACGCTTGACATCTTGCGCACCGTGGCGCAAACGGCGCAAATCGTGGGTATTGACTGTGTCGAACTGGCCCCAATGCCCGGCCAACATGCCGCTGATTTTGCGGTCGCCAAATTGCTGTACAAGACAATTTGTTATGCAATGGAGTTTGGCAAAAAGCATTAGGAATTTAGTACACAGAAATTCACGGTGAGACAAGCGATCCTCAGAGCATTAAAAATCTCCGCGGATCTTGAGTTTCGCTGTGAAACTTTTTTGATAAAGGATAGGAAGATGGAAAACGCTAAAAATGTGAGGGCTTTTATAAAGCAGCACTTCCGCCACTTCAATTCGGCCGCGTTGGTAGATGCCGCCGAGGGCTATGGCAAATTTATCAACAATGGCGGCCAGATGTTGCTGGCGATGGCCGGTGCGATGAGCACGGGTGAACTTGGCTTGTCGCTGGCCGAAATGATTCGCGAGGGCAAAATTCACGCCATCAGTTGCACCGGGGCGAATTTGGAAGAAGATGTCTACAACCTGGTGGCCCATGATTATTATGTGCGCGTCCCCAATTATCGCGACTTGACGCCCGAAGATGAGCATGAGCTTTTGTCACGCCATCTGAACCGCGTCACGGACACCTGTATTCCCGAGGAAGAAGCCATTCGGCGCATCGAAGTTTCGATCCTCGATCAGTGGACGCAGGCTGATCAAAAAGGCGAGCGCTACTTTCCGCACGAATTTCTCTATCGTATTTTGCTCAGCGGCGATCTGGAACAACATTACCAAATTGATCCCAAAGATAGCTGGCTATTAGCCGCAGCGCAAAAGAATTTACCAATGTTTGTGCCTGGCTGGGAAGATTCCACGAGCGGCAACATTTACGCTTCGCACTGCATGAAGGGCAATGTGAAGAATGTACACACCGTGCGTACGGGCATCGAATATATGATCAAACTGTCCGAATGGTACATCGCGCAAACGGCGCAGACACCGATTGGCTTCTTCCAGATTGGCGGCGGCATCGCCGGTGACTTCCCGATCTGTGTGGTGCCAATGCTGCGCCAGGATATGGAACGTGATGACATCCCGCTTTGGCGTTATTTCTGCCAGATCAGCGATTCGACCACCAGCTACGGTTCCTATTCCGGCGCCGTGCCCAATGAGAAAATCACGTGGGAAAAGCTCGATATTACCACGCCCAAATTCCTGATCGAATCCGATGCGACGATTGTTGCACCGCTCATTTTTGCTTACGTGCTAGGCGAATAAGTAACGTCCCCGGCACGTTTAAACCCCACCCACAGTAGGAAATTACCATGCTTACGGCCGAAAATCTGGTTTCATCTTATGCCCGCAATATCATGTTTACCAAGCAAATGACTGAAGGGTTTACCCATGCCGATGCACTGGTGCAGCCGCCAGTGCCGGGTAATTGCGTCAACTGGATCATCGGTCATATTGTCGCCTATCGCAACCGCATCCTCACCGTTCTGGACGAGCCAACGGTGCTTGATGAACAACTAGCCGCGCGTTATGCGCGCGACTCCAAACCGATCCTGGGCGACGAGCCAGGGATTGCTCAGTTTGCTGATTTGATGACAGCGTTAGATGTTTCTCAAGCACGCCTGGCCGCCGGTCTGCGACATTTGACGCCCGAACAGGCCGCAACCACGCTCACTTTTGGTCAGTTTACGATGTCCAAGCCCGAATGGATGCTTTTTCTGCTGCGCCACGAGGCGTATCACACTGGGCAATTGGAGTTATTGCAAGAAATGGTCAAGCAGCAGAAATAAATATAGACTGACCTTCCGCTACGTCGAATAGATCTCGGTTCGCAATCATTGTAACGCTAATTTCAGACGCATCCTAGCCGGCGTGTCATGCTCGAGCAATGATCGTTTAGACGGTCAAGCAATTTTTCAGGGTAGGACAAGTCCAAAAGGAATAAGAGCATGAATTATCGACTTGGGTTGCTCGATGGCCCAATTGGCGCTAGCTTGGTGCTTAAAAAACCCCAACGTGAGCAGTGTGATCACCGGCGCCAGCCGCCCCGAACAGGTGATAGAGAACATGAAGGCACTGGATGTTGTGCCCAAATTGACCGATACGGTAATGGCGCGCATTGACGGCATTCTGAAGAATAAGCCAGCGTAGGTCACTGTTCATTCAATGGCGTTAAGTTAAGTATGTCATGTTACGCAGTCCACCAGTGGTAGGGCCACGCTAGTTCGTGGCTGTACGGACGAGCGTCTGCGTAACATCAGTTAAGTATAAAACACGGAGAGTAAGAGATTAGAGATTACTTGTGCTTATAAACAAACCAAATAAAGGTTGCCCATTTGTAGAGGCACGGTATACCGTGCCCGTCCCGTTGGATTGTGCAGCGTCTATTTGGTTTGTCTATTAGTCTCTAATCTCTCAATCTCTACCTCTTAAATAACCGTTCGCTACCGAACGTCAACGCGCCCTGTGCATCTCGGTTGCAAGGATCAAGCCTTCGTGCGACAATAAGGATGACTGTCGATCTTTTCACAGGGACTAAATTCTTGTATCAACCATGAAGGAACCTAATGATGCCAACCCCAGAATTAGACTATAAAGTGCGTGCAGTGCAGTGTGACTACCGCGCCAGTGAAGAAGAAGTCTATCAAGCACTTAAACGCGCCACTGACCCTTTAACCGAAACCTGGGAGCGATTGCGCCGGGCCAAGCGGATCGGGATCAAGTTCAACCAGGACAAAGAACCCAAAAATCGCGTTTATTTTGAAGGCCAATTACAGCAACTGGTCAGCGAAAAGTTGGCGCGCGCCTTTTTGCGCCTGCTGCGTGAACGCACCACAGCCCAGTTGGTGGCGCCAGATGTCAGCTTCTATAGTATGTACCACCCTGCTGTGACGGTGGAAGAGACGAACACCTTTGCCCAGCTTTTCCGTGATTTCGGCGTCGAATATATCGACGGCACTAAACCACCCTATAAAGTGGTGAGCGTGCCCGGTGGCGGCCAAATGTTCAAGCAATATGTGTTGCCGGCTGGCGCCGTTGAAGTGGATGAATTCATTTCGGTGCAAAAGATGAAGAACCACGCGTTCATGGGTGTCACCTTGACGCTAAAAAACCTCTTTGGCTTGATGCCGGGCGAACCCGAAGGCCATACCCGCACCTATTTTCATCACCTGGTGCGCATGCCCTACATGCTGGCCGATTTGGGCCGTATCTTCAACCCGGCGCTCAACATTATCGATGGCATGGTCGGCCAGGCCGGTCGCGAATGGGGCAATGGCCGTGACGAAGGTCCGACGCAAATTGCCAACACCATTGTAGCCGGTGATCACACGATTGCCACCGACGCCTGCACTGCCCACTTGATGGGCCACGATCCAAAAAGTGACTGGTTGACCCCGCCCTTCCATCGCGATCGCAATTCACTCTTGGTGGCGGCTGAAGGTGGGTTTGGCACGGTTAATTTAGACGAGATCGATTTCCAATCCGAGGTACAAGCGCCGGTCGGTCAATTTTACGCGGCGCTGACCGACTCTCAGGAGACTAATATCAGTTGGCGGCGCACGACGGCAGAACAGGCGCTCTACTACCTGGACAAGCAGCGCAAATTTGTGGATCAATATGCCGGTGAATATATTTTGTTGCAAGAAGGCGAAGTGCGCTGGCATGATCCGGTAAGCGATTTGAAAGAAAGTCGCCGCGTGCTGGCCGGTGATCGGCCCGAACAAGCCATGTGGCTCAAATATGTGGATCCAGATGAGCAAGAAGGCGAACAGTACATGGTGTACGAAAACGCGCTGAAGCAAGTCAAAGCGCACGAAGCCGCTGCGTGAGAAGAAGGCGCACAATGGAATTTGGCCGCTGACAGGAGCAAGTCGCCTTAGGTCGTTCCGAATAAATAACGATACAGGTCGACGCCTGACAGGTGGAAAGATCCCCCCTGTCAGGCGGGTGCCCTCTGGGCGCGATGACCCTGTTGAAATAGGCCCAGCCTGTATACTTATTTATTTGGAACGGCCTTAGCGACTAGGATCCCAGTGCTTGAGGGCACTTGCTACTGTCAGACGTGGAATTTATTCCTTGCTTTTCCGAAAGAAATGATCAACGATGGGTGCATCTAAACAGAAAGACAACTCAGTTTTCCAAATTCTCGCCGCAACGCGAGCTAGCCACGCCAAACGCTTACAAAAAGTTGAACAAGCTTTGGCGAAATTCGACAAACAGCGCCTCAAATTGTCCGCCTTAGAAGCCGAGCTAGCGGTGTTGGCCCGCCGTTGCGCCGTTACGACGCCGCCCACAGATGACCAGCCTAGCCATAGTGCCGACAAGTTAGAGCGCGTGTACGTCATCGTGAACCCGGCGTCGAAAGGTCTAACCGATGGCACAGTTCACCTGGAAACCATTGTGGCCGAGTTGCGAGCCGTTGGCATCCTGGCCGAAATCGGCTTAAAATCTTCGGGTAAAGTGGCGCGGCTGATGGCACGTGCAGCGGTGGAGCGGGGCGATCGCTTGTTGATTGTCGCAGCGGGTGATGGCACGATTGAAGATGTTGCACGTGAATTGGTGGGCAGTCAGACGACCTTGGGTATTCTGCCACTTGGAACGATGAATAACCTCGCGCGCGCCTGGGGGGTGCCACTGGATCTGCACGCCGCTTGCCTGCTGCTGGCGATGGGAACCACGCGGCGGCTTGACATTGGCTCGGTGGTTACGCCAGCGCATGCGCACAAAACTTATTTTCTAGAGTTGGCCGGCGTTGGATTGAGCGCGCTGGGCTTGCCGATGGGTCAAGCGGTAGAGAAAGGGCGCTGGGCGACCTTACTGGGCACCTTAGATAATTATTTGACCTATAAGGCCGCCCACGTTATCGTTGTTTGTGATGACGGCCAAACGCTGCAAGCGGACACCCACCTGGTAACGCTTTCCAATTCACCCCTCTTTGGCAACCATATGTTAAGCGCGCCCAAGGCCAAAATGGATGATGGGTTGCTTGACGTGGCGCTCTATGACGGGATGAACAAAATCGATCTACAAAGTTACTTTTTGAACAGTTCGAACGGTAAACGGGTGGACGATCCACGCGTTCATTTCTATCGTGCGCGCAAGGTGCGAATTAGCGCCGACAGGATGCTGGCAGCAAATGCCGATATGCGTGTGATGCCAGAGCAGCAAAGCTGGGAATTTGCGCTGCTTCCCAAAGCACTGATGGTTATCGTCGGTAATGGCATGGCAGTGACGCTGCCGGTTGAGTCTGCGCCGGCGCCGCCGCCATTATCCGGCCCCTTCATTGCGCCGGAAAACGGTGTAAAGTAATATGACAAGTCGCGCGATCATTTTCTTGCGGCGTCATGCGGCGCACGGCGCTGGCCACGTTGGGTGGGCTTTCACCGACGAGACGGATACTTTCAATGCTGGGGCGGTCGAGAATCCTCGCGGCACCTTGCATACACCAGCCGCGGAAATAGGCTTATGGAGCTTGCGCACGCGCGACCCGGTCGAACCGATGCGCG
Organism: Caldilineales bacterium; assembly: GCA_038225095.1. Taxonomy (GTDB): domain Bacteria; phylum Chloroflexota; class Anaerolineae; order Caldilineales; family Caldilineaceae; genus JAPLGZ01. The sequence goes on along the minus strand of JBBREZ010000125.1, from coordinate 8,852 downwards.
CGCGGCGCTATGATGAATATAAAATCATCGATGTGGAGCAAGCCGACCCCGCCTATGCCCGAAGCGTCGTTGCCTGGGTGCGCCAACAGCCCTATGATATCGTTGGTGGCAATTGTATGGATTTCACCTATGATGTCCTGCGCGCCTATGGCATTCCGCAGCTACCCGTTCCCGCGCACCACTGGGAGCCGGATCACTGGTTTGCTCACGTGTCTGGCACCCATTATCAGATTGATGCCACGGGTGTTGCCCAGGAAGATGACCATAAGCGCTCTGCCATGATTGGCACAGAGGAGCCAGACTTAGAAAGTTTGAGCCAGGATCCGCCGCTTGAGGAAACACCATCAGTGCCGGCTTGGCGTACACCAGGCACGACGGCAGCGCTCGCCTTTCAGTCAGACATGGTGACAGCCCCACCCATGCCCAAAGCAAACACCGCTCATAACCGACCAAACTTCCAAACTTTGCTTGCCAGGTTGCTGCGTTTGCTTGGGATTGGGCGCAGACCCAGCTGATCGGACAGAATTGTGCTTTAATTATAGAACGCAAAAGGGATAAAGTTAGGTAGACGCTTCGCTTATCTACCTAACTTTATCCCTTTTGCGTTAATCAGTCTATTGATTGCCTAATCAGAGCACATGGCGCGTGTCCACAATCAGCGGAGCCTTGCGCGCAATATCAGCCCAGTCATAGGCGGAATGATCAGTGGCGATCACGACGCAGTCGGCCATTTTAAGCGCCGTATCCAAATCTTGTACGCCCACCATCTCCATGCCTTCGTGGTGGAAAGAGGGGACGTGCGGATCATGATAAATGACATGCGAGCCTTTTTCCTCCAACAGGTGGATAATATCCAGCGCCGGCGACTCGCGCATGTCGCTCACATTCTTCTTATAGGCCACGCCAAGCACTAAGATGTGGCTATTCTTTACAGCCTTGCCCACCTGGTTCAAGACATCCTGCACCTTTTGCACCCAGTAGCGTGGCATCTCGGTGTTGATCTCGCTGGCGAGTTCAATGAAGCGCGCATTATATTTCATCGTGCGCAACTTCCAGGAGAGATAGTGCGGGTCAATCGGAATGCAGTGACCACCCAACCCAGGGCCTGGCGTAAATTTCATAAAGCCAAACGGTTTGGTGGCTGCCGCTTCGATCACTTCCCAAGCGTCTAAACCCAGTTTATCACACATGAGCAACAATTCGTTGGCCAGGCCGATGTTGACCGAGCGGAAGGTATTTTCCAACAATTTGACCAATTCCGCCACATCGGGCGACGAGACCGGCACCAATGTCTCAATTGCTTGGCTATAATAGGCGCTGGCAACTGCCAAACAATTGGGCGTTACGCCGCCAATCACCTTGGGCGTGTTGCGCGTCATCCAATCGGTGCGCCCGGGATCGACCCGTTCGGGCGAAAAGGCCAGGAAGAAATCTTCACCCACGCGTAAATTTTGGCCGTTCGATTCCAGCCGCGGCAACATAACTTCGGTCGTGGTCCCTGGGTAAGTGGTCGATTCCAGCACGACCACCATGCCTTTATGCAAGTAACGGGCAATCTGTTCGGTGGCGGCGACAATAAAAGAAACATCCGGATCACCCGTCTTGTTTAGCGGCGTGGGCACACAGATCGAAACCGCGTCACATTCGGCCAAAATCGAAAAATCGGTCGTCGCCGAAAGCTGCCGATGGGCGCCGCCAGCCGCCACGCCAGATGGCGCTAGATAACGCTCGCCTGGCTGAATGCCCTTGTTCAGCGTCGCCTCGCCATTAGCCACCGAGGCCGTTGCCAGCGCCTTCACGGTGGCGGTAGGGATGTCTTCAATATAAGACTCGCCGCGATTGATGGCATCAATTTTGCGTTGATCCAGATCAATCCCAGTGACTCGATAGCCAGCTTGGGCGAAACTGACCGCTAGCGGCAATCCTACATAACCCAGGCCAATCACAGCGACATGCGCATTGCGGGTCTGGAACTTGTTTAGCAGTGATTCCTTCATCGCCTATTTTCCTCTCGATGGGGTATTTCAAGATTACGCTCTATTACAACTGTACAATACCACGGCGAACCAATTCTTCGATAATCCGATTCACAATTTCTTCGACGCTCTGCACATCAGTTTCAACCAAGATTTCTGGATTCACCGGCTCTTCATAGGGCGAAGAGATCCCCGTAAATTCCTTGATCTCGCCACGTAGCGCCTTCGCGTAAAGACCTTTTGGATCGCGACGTTTGACCACTTCCAAATCACATTTGACATAGATTTCAATAAAGCGCCCTTCTGGCAACAAAGATCGAGTATTGGCCCGATCAGCTGCAAACGGCGAGATAAAGGTGCACAAGGTCAGGTTGCCATGTTCAAAGGCCAAACGAGCCACTTCGGCCACACGCCGGATATTCTCTTTGCGATCTTGGTCGGAAAAACCTAAATCGCCGTTGAGCCCGTGGCGGATATTATCGCCATCCAGGTAGAAGGTGTGGCAGCCCAACTCAAAGAGTTGCTTCTCCAGTTGGCGGGCGACGGTCGATTTGCCGGAACCCGATAGACCGGTAAACCAAAGCACCGCAGCATCATGCCCGTTTTGGCGTTCACGCGCGCCACGGGTCAGTTGGCTGCTCTCCCAGACCACATTACTCGAGGCTTGGCGCTGCGGCTGTTGCGGCACGACTTCATCCATGCCGCGCGCACGACGGCGAATCATGCCGGCCGCCACCGTCGCGTTGGTCGTGGGGTCAATCAGGATAAAGCTACCCGTGCTGCGATTTAATTGATAGGGATCGAAGAACAAAGATTGCGTCGTCGTAATTTTGACACGGCCGATCTCATTGAGTTGCAAGGTCTTTACCGTTTCACGATGCAACGTGTCTACGTCGATGCGATAATTAATTTCGTTGATAAAGGCGCGCACCTGGTGGGTGGTATGTTGCAAAATATAAGAGCCTTTCAGGTTCAACGGCTCTTCATCCATCCAGCAGAGTATGCATTCTAATTGATTGCCCACTTGTGGAAGATTGTGCTTGCGGACAATCATATCCCCGCGGCTGATGTCAATTTCATCGCTCAGGGTTAAGATCACCGAGTCACCGGCCACCGCTTCGGGGAGGTCACCAGTAGAAGTGACAATTGCCTGCACGCGGCTGCTTTTGCCCGAAGGCAGCACAATTATTTCCTCGCCCGGCGTAATACTGCCCGAGGCAATTTGACCAGCGAAGCCACGAAAATCTTGGTGCGGCCGGATCACCATTTGGACTGGAAAGCGAAAATCGACCAGATTGCGGCTGGCGCCCACGTTGACATTTTCCAGATGATGCAGCAAAGTCGGCCCATCATACCAATCCGTTCGATCACTCTTGTTGACCACATTGTCGCCGTTGAGCGCCGAGATCGGAATAAACGTCAAATCGTTGATCGAAAGCTTACTTGCGAATTCTGTGTATTCTGCAACAATTCGCTCATAGGTCGCCTGGTCATAATCGACTAGATCCATCTTATTCACCGCCACCAGGATGTGCGGAATGTGGAGTAAGGAGGCCAAAAACCCATGGCGCTTGGATTGGGTGAGCACGCCTTTGCGGGCATCGATCAGCACGATGGCTAGTTCGGCCGTCGAAGCACCAGTGACCATGTTACGTGTATATTGAATATGGCCTGGTGTGTCGGCGATAATAAATTTACGCTTGGGCGTGGCAAAATAACGATAGGCCACGTCAATCGTAATGCCCTGTTCGCGTTCCGCGCGTAAACCGTCAGTCAACAAAGCCAAGTCGACATACGCGTCACCACGCTGCCGGCTCGCCCGCTCAACGGCTTCGAGTTGATCCTCGAAGAGCGATTTCGTGTCATAGAGCAGACGGCCAATCAACGTGCTCTTGCCATCATCCACGCTGCCGGCGGTAGTAAAACGCAGCAAATCCATCGCCAGATAGCCGTCTTCGGAGTAGGTCACTTTTGGGTTCGTTGTCTGTTCAGTCAACATAGTCGCCATAGGTTTGAATTACGATTTTTGATTTTTGATTGACGAAATGGTCTCGACGGTCTCTATGTCTCTGCTTTCGATAATGCATCGCCGAAAGCAGAAACAACGACATCGACGATTTCGGGCGCCCCCAGGGCGCGTAAATCGTCAATCAAACATCGTCAATGTAATGACCCCTCCCTAACCCTCTCTGTAGGGGAGGGGTCAATCCGTCAATTAGAAATATCCCTGCTTTTTCCGGTCTTCCATCGCGGCTTCCGAACGTTTATCGTCCGCGCGCCCACCACGTTCCGTGACGCGTGCCGAGGCTACTTCCTGAATCACGTCGTCAAGCGTGGCTGCCGCAGATGTCACGGCCCCCGTACATGAGATGTCACCAATCGTACGGAAACGCACCTGCCGTTGCTCAGGTTTTTCGTACGGCAGCGGCGTGATAATGCCGGGGAAGGTTGCCATGATCATACCCTCGCGGATCAATATTTCGCGCTCATGCGCAAAATAGAGCGCAGGGATGTCAATTTCTTCCAGCCGGATATATTGCCAAATATCCATTTCCGTCCAGTTGCTCAAGGGAAAGATACGAAAATGTTCCTGCGCTTGTTTGCGGCCATTGTATAAACCCCAGAGTTCGGGGCGTTGATTTTTAGGATCCCATTGGCTAAAGGCATCGCGATGCGAGAAAAAACGCTCTTTGGCGCGCGCTTTTTCTTCATCGCGCCGTGCGCCGCCTAGAGCAGCCTCAAATTTAAACTCGGCCATCGCATCCAATAGGGTCGCCGTTTGCAACCCATTGCGGCTGGGATCATGGCCTTTCTCTTCCATCACGCGGCCCTGGTCAATCGAATCTTGTACATAGCGCACGATCAATTCGAGGTCGAGTTTGCGCATTAATTGGTCGCGAAAAGCCAACGTCTCGGGGAAATTATGCCCTGTATCAATGTGCAAAAGCGGAAATGGCATTTTGCCTGGAAAAAAGGCGCGTTGAGCTAGGTGCGACATGACAATTGAATCTTTACCACCCGAAAATAATAATACCGGCCGCGTAAACTGCGCAGCCACTTCACGCATGACAAAAATTGCTTCTGATTCCAACTGCTTTAAGTGAGATCGAGTATATGACGACATAGCTGTTATTTTATACTATTTTGATGGCTTGTGTTCTAGGGAAAAAAACTTACGATAGACTTACAAATTAACTATGGGTGATACAATAGACATGATTCGGAATAAATAACCACAGGGGAAACAGGCTTCGACGTGATCGACTCGACTGAGCGTTCGACTGAGCGCTCACGCCGAAGTCTCGTCGAACGTCTCAGCCGAACGGTAGACAAGTACACACGGATCCACAACCTGTCTACCTGTGTACTTGTCTACCTAGCGCCTATACCCCGTTATTCCAAATAATCTTTAATATACTAGTGCGGTGTGCCACGCTAAACATTACGGCTGCTTCTGCACAAACTTTTCCTGATATACATCCCAATGCGGTTGAAAGACGGCCGGCGCAACCGTATAAAGCATTTCTAATGCGCGTTGCGCCATGGCCCGTATTTCCCACTGCGCCGCTTTATCCACCGCCCGCAGCCAGAAAAAATGGCTCCATGCCGCAAAATTCATCGACGTAACAATGCGGGTTTCGGCAGCATTGGGGAGGAGAAAGCGTGCATCCTCTTTCCGGATGCCCATCGCGCGCAGTTTAGCATATTTTGCTTCGGCAATCGCCCAGAACTCGGTCAACTCAGACAGGGCGGCGGGATTTTCTGCCATCGCCGACGGCACAATCGCTTGCCAGCCACCTTTGCTCAAGTCCACATAACGCTGCGACTCCTGACTAAAGCTGCCCAAGCGATGCCGCACCAGTTGATGGGTGCAGGTGCGGCTGATCCCTTCAAACAGAAAGACGGCTGCGCCATGATGCTGCATTAGTTCTGGATCATCCAACACTGGTTGCGTAAAGCCCAACAGGGTGGCACGCATCGGACCATCTTGGGTGGGCAAAAGTGCCTGCGGATTGTGGACTGCGCGCGGTGGAATGGCCGCCAGCATCGCCTGGGCTTTCGCTAATTGTTCTTCGTTGACAGTTAATTCCGCAAAGACGGCGGGCGCGATTGCTTTTAAGAGCGGCAAGGCTGCGAGCGCAATGCCGCGCCGAAAAAAATCAAGCCAAACCCGTGTATTGCCGCTGACAATCCATTGCTGGTTGCCCAGTTCGCTAACCTCACAGTGGCGATTTAACATGCGCCAGCGCAAGGGTTCATCGGTTTCGGTAATCCGCAAAGTGACGACAATATGTTCGATAATATCTTCGTGACCTTCGCGAACGCGGGCAGCAATAAAATCGGGCGCTGTGCCCATCCGTTGGGTGCTTAGATAGCAAACGCGCCCAGCATACTCCATAATATTTTCACCGAATGTGCTCTTGCCCTGCCAAATCGTGACCAGATCACTAAAACCGGCAACACTTTCTGGGGTCAATGCAGGGTTTTGTTGGGTATAGGCTAGCAACTGAACCTGCATAAGTTTTCCTCTTGGCGCTGAATGCATGAATCAATAATTTTGCAGCAAGCCATCCGGCATTAACGCTTTAATCTTGTGCAAAACTGCACAATAGCATAGCACTTAGCCAAAGAAACACCAAAACAGCAAACGAATGGGAGCCTATTTGGTTGCTGTGAAATTAATAATTCGCCATTGACTATTCTCAATTCTCAATTCGTTTGACCTTCCCTTATGTCAATGTTACAATCCTATCTTATGAGCAAACAATTTTCCGGCAAACAATATTATGGTGGACAAGCCGTCATCGAAGGTGTGATGATGCGCGGGCGCAAGACGATGGCAGTAGCGGTGCGCGATCCACAAAACAACATCGTTATCCACGAAGAACCGTTGACGGCCAAAATTTATACCAGCCATTGGGGTCAATGGCCATTTGTGCGCGGTTTGGGCATGCTGTGGGACGCATTGGGTCTGGGCATGCGCGCCTTAATGTGGAGCGCCGAGGTTTCTGCGCAGGAAGAAGGCCAGGAGAAAGTCGAATTTTCTGGGCCGGTGGCTTGGACCACGATTGCCGGTAGCCTGGCCTTTGCCGTCGTGCTCTTTTTCTTGATCCCCACCTTTGCCAGCCGCTGGGTGGCAACTTATGTCAACGACAACCGCTGGATTGATGCGTTGTTTGAGGGCCTTATCCGGTTGATCCTCTTTTTAGGCTATCTAAAGCTGATTGGCCGCATTCCTGAGATCAAGCGAGTTTTTGGCTATCATGGCGCGGAACACAAGACGATCAATGCCTATGAAGCCGGCGTCACTCTTACGGTACCAGAAGTACGCAAATATAGCGTACAGCACACGCGTTGTGGCACCAGTTTCCTACTCTATGTATTGGTAATTAGTATCTTTCTCTTTGCGCCGTTGACATTTAAGGGCATTGAGCCGGCTGCGCTTGCTTTGCTCTTACGCTTCTTAACCAGACTGCTGCTTGTGCCGGTCGTGGCTGGCATTGCTTACGAAATTCTCCGCTTTAGCACCGCTCACCAAAGTAACCCTGTGATGCGGGCTTTAATTGCGCCAGGTCTGGCCTTGCAAAAGCTCACCACGCGTGAACCAGATGATGGCATGCTCGAATGCGCAATTGCCGCGCTTAAGCCAGTGCTGATTGCCGATGGGTTAGCTGTGCCGAGTGCCGTGGCAACACCATCGATACCCTTGGAAACCATTTCTGCGCCAGCCAGTTCTTAGAGACGGTCTGAAAAGAATTCGTAGGTGCGGTTTGTAACCGCACAATCAGGGCATGACCGAGAACGTGCGGTTTGTAACCGCACCTACAAAGTCCCTGATCCACCCTTTTCAGACCGTTTCTTAGGTAAGATGCTCGGCACCGGCTAGTCCTACAGAAATAGTTTATTTCCGCAGACGAGTAAAGCTATTCATATAGGATTAATCTAAGAAGGCTTCGGTTGTGTCGCTTCTATCGCAATCGCCTTACCCTTTAGAGTTATTAGTACTCGGTTTGACCCCTATAGAGTTACCAACGTTACTAGACTGCCCTCGGACTGCTAGCAGATCGACCCCAATTTAATCCCTGTACAGACGGCTTTTCTGGTAGTGGTCTGGCAGGTTTATTCTATTTATGCCCCATCTATCAACTAAAAACAGAATGCGAGAAATGCAAGAAAATTGTGGCTTACTCTCAAATTTAATCCCACCGGTTGCATTGCTATAAATCGTATTGTTATACGCTGAATTGTGGACGCCGTATACTTGACCTGCGACCGTATGACCACCGAAACGGATGTGATCGAAGCGATTAAACAAGCCAAGTCAGTAGCCAAGCGGGGCCGTCCAGCTAAATGAGATAAAAAAGCTCCACCAGCAAGCGCCGGATACTTGGTGAAGAGATTACCTAAGGCACAGCTTTGCCATTCATGCGGGTTTAAATAGTGGCATCTAGCAGACAGTGAGTATACTGTGGACTGGTGAAAAGCTATCCTGGTCCAATGGCAGACTTTCCTCATCCCCTTTTCAATTGATCAGATGGTCGCTCACTTACCTTACATTATGAACAGATTTACAGAAAACGGCGGAAAGCCCCTTGCTTTAGCTATGGGGATGTAGAGCCGCAAAACGTACTCGTTTTGGACATCGTTGTAAGCGAATGCCGCTTCAGTAGAAGCGTAGACACTATTTAGATCCTCCAAAATATGGTATAATAGAGCTACAACACCGTGAGCAGGGGACGCTTCTACTGAAGCGCTTAATCCGCCACTGTGCAAGCTCTTTAACAACTTCAAATTGCCGCGCCCAGTGGGCACCCGGTTGAGTAGTTCAACGCGTAAAATTTGAAACGTACTAAAGCGCACCAAATGCTAGTGAGA
>JBBREZ010000124.1:0-15237 GCA_038225095.1 Caldilineales bacterium | reverse complement strand
GATGGCCGGATCGAGGCGCTGATTATCCTGCTCCTTTTGGTGTTCAGCATCGCCATGTTTTATCCGTTCGTCTGGCTGTTTTTTTCCTCGTTCAAAACGGGGGACGACATTGTGCGCATCCCAGTCACGTTGCTACCGAAGCAGTGGACGTTGAGCGCCTATGGCATGCTGTTTGATCCCGAACGGGCCAACATTGGGCAGGCCTTCTTGAACAGTTTTATCATCACCGCAGGCACTGTGCTTGCCGTGTTGTTTACCTCTTCGCTGGGTGGTTTTGTCTTTGCCCGGCTGGACTTTCCAGGGCGCAAGGTGCTCTTCTATTTCATTCTTTCCACCACGATGGTGCCTTTTCTCACCTTGCTGATCCCGCTTTATATTGTGATGAAACAGTTGCATTTGTTGAATTCACTCTGGGGCCTTTGGGTGCCTTCAATTTTTTCCTCATTTGGTATTTTTCTAAGTCGCCAATTTATTTATGGCATTCCCGGTGAACTCTACGACGCCGCTAAGATCGATGGCAGCACTGATTTTGGCATTTATCGTGACATTATTTTGCCGTTGACCAAGCCTTTGCTGTCGGTCCTGGCGATTTTTGTTTTTCTCGGCACCTTTAATGCTTACCTATGGCCGTTGGTAGTGCTGAATGACACCGATAAAATGACCCTGCCGCTTGTCCTGAGTCGCATTGCCGACCGCTTTGGCGCCCAAGATTACCAGGCCGTGATGGCTGGCTCGATGTTAATTTTGCTGCCACCGTTGGCTGTCTTTTTAATTTTCCAGCGCAATTTCGTGCGTGGCATCGCCTTAACGGGCATTAAGTAAATCAGGACTATCTCGCGCAGAAACAGCAATTAAACAGAGGCAAAGCAAACTTGCTCTGGCGTTGTTTCCCTGTGTAAGGGTTTTTATGGTGTGTGTTAAATAAGTAATACATGTTACGCAGACGCTCGTCCGTACGACCACGAACTATCGTGGCTCTACCTCTGGCAGACTGCGTAACATGAATAAGTAATAGAAAGAGTGTAGCATGGCAAACGTAGTAAATTCTTCTGAAGAGCAAGAAAAGCCTAAACCTCAACAACTGCGCAGGGTTTGGCCGCAACACCTGCTCAATACACCCCCCGAAATTCGCCTGCACGAAGGCTATACGTTGCGCACCTATCGGCCGGGCGATGAGCCGGGTTTCTATCAGGTGATGGACCTGGCTGGTTTTACTGGTTGGGACATGGAAAAATTAGCGCCCACGTTGGCTACTATCCTGCCCGATGGTTGGTTTTTGATTGTTGATCAAGCCAGCGGAGAAATTGTGGCAACGACAATGGCGACACATCATCCAAGCGAGTTTCACCCCTTTGGTGGCGAACTGGGCTGGGTGGCTGGTCATCCAGCGCATGCTGGCAAAGGGCTGGGTAAGGCGGTGTGTGCGGCCGTTACGCGGCGATTTTTGAGCGCCGGCTACAAAAACATCTACCTCAGAACCGATGATTGGCGGCTACCGGCGCTCAAAGTCTATTTGACGCTTGGCTATCAACCATTTTTATTTGCCCCCGATATGCGCGGTCGTTGGGAAGCGATCTGTGCCCAGTCGCAATGGCCGTTTACGCCGCAACAGTGGCCGAACACTGAAAAATAGACGGAAGAGGGGGAGACAAGGAGATACGGGACGCTGTCTGGCGAACATCGTAGGGGCGCCCAGTGGACACCAGGGTCAGCGGCGCGCGCAACAATCGGTCAACCAAATGACCTTCGCCGCTGATTGCGTGCCCGTCTTCGCTTCACGGACGCTCCGTGTCTCGTGTCTCCTACTCCATCATCCTACTCTGCCGCGGCGGCAACGTGGGCAATGCTCGGCTCGGTCGTTGCGCCAAATCTGGCTTGTTGATCGGCATGATCTCCAGCAACCGGAGCACCTCGCTGATGGCGCGATCCAGTTGCGTATCACGATTGGCTACATAATCCTGGGGCGTATTATCGACTTCAATATCGGGGTCTGTGCCATAATTTTCCACATTCCAACCGACATCTTCAAACCAAAAACTATATTCCGGTTGGGTCGTGACTGTGCCATCGACCAATGCATGGTGCGGCGAAATCCCGATCACGCCACCCCACGTGCGTTTACCAATCAACGGCCCTAATTTCAGCAACTTGAAGCTGTGACAGAAGATGTCACCATCACTGCCTGCACTTTCGTTGGTCAGCGCCACCAATGGTCCGGCCACGGAATCGGTTGGATAGGGCGAGAGACCGCCCCAGCGCGACAGATCATAGCCGATGCGCCGCCGCGCGAGCTTCTCTAAGATCAACTGGCTGACATGGCCGCCGCCGTTATAACGCACATCAATGATTAATCCATCGCGGTCGACTTCGGCTAGATAGCCACGATGGAACTCGGCATAGCCGGTGGCGCCCATGTCGGGAATATGGACGTAGCCAACGCGCCCATTGGTGGCTTCGTGCACACGCTGGCGATTGTTTTCCACCCAGGCCCGATAACGCGCTGCGGTCTCGCTGTGGATGGCGGATACCACTACATTGTGTGTGCGCGGTTCGGACGGCGCCGTACGGAGTTTTTCTCGCTTCGCAGCATCCGGTTCCGAATTTTCAATCAAAGAAGCATTGTGGCTTGCCTCGGTAGTTGGCCTCTTTGCCTTTTCAGCACTGGCCGGCGCGTGTTCAATTGGCGCTATTTCCGGCGCTTTCTCCTTTGGTTCGCGCTCTGCAAAAGTCAACATAATTTCATGACCGGCCTGATTCATTAACAATTGTGCTGGCCCGGTCTGCTAATCTAAGGTTTGACCATTGATAGAGAGCAGTAAATAACACGGCTTGACATCTACCCCTGGCGCAGCGAGCGGTGACGTGGCGCGCTTGTTCCAGGCATCGCCCATAATAATGTCGCCGATACGATAGCCGCCAGCCGCTGCATCCCAGGTGAAGGTTGTCCCCAGAAAGCCTTGTCCATAATACGGGCGCAACTGGCGATAGTCGCCGCCATATTCATAGGCATGGCTGGTGCCCAGTTCGCCCTGCATTTCCCACATTAAATCACTGAACTCACTGCGTGTACTGACGCGGTCGATTAAGGGGAAATACCGTTGATAGACGGTCTGCCAATCCACCTGCGACATGTCTTCGGTCCAGAAATGGTCGCGTTGTAACCGCCACGCCTCGCGGAACATCTGCTCCCACTCGGTTTGTGGATTCACGGCCACCTTGACGCGATGCAGATCGATCCAACCAGTTTTGCGCGGATGGCCGCCTTCGCTGGGCGCTTTCTCACCCGCCGTAATCACCCGTAAACGCCGCCCGAGCGCATAAAGCATTTTCTTGCGGTTGCGTGACAAATCAAATAAATTGACATTTTCTGCTAGTGTTTCTGTCTTATACTCTTTGAAGTTGTACGCGCGCAAGATGCCAAAATCAGCATCGCGATCGTCGTCCCACTCTTCGCCGCCATCCAATACGCCATTGACGGGCAAGGCCGTAAAGAGCGCCTTACCAGCCACGCCGGCGATCTGGCCATAGCGGCCATCGGGCACAGGAAAGGCGACCACGCGGCGCTCAATGCCGTCCAGATCAATGCGCAAGGGTCGAACACCATGGCGCGCCTTCTTTTCTTTTTCCTTGTCTGATGCAGGCGTTCCGGCACTCGCTGGCAGCGTAGGACGCGGCGCATGCGTTGCTGGCATTTCACCTGAGCGTTTCTGCTTGAATTTTACTTGATCGGGTTCGTCTGGATCAGCTTCGTCCTCGTCCAATTCACCATCGTCCAATTCACCATCGTCCTCCTCATCGCCCAATTCACCATCGTCGCCTTCATCGATGTCTTCACCTTCATCCCCAGCGCCCTCATCGTCTGCGTCGTCGCCTTCGTCGTCAGTCTGATCATCCGCTTCGTCTTCACCTTCATCGCCCTCTTCTTCCTCATCGTCTTTGTCTTCATCTTCTTCCTCTTCCAGATCAGGGCGCGGAATAAACGGATTGGGTAGATCGGCGCGCAATGTCACCAGATAGGGCCGCATGCCCCACGGGAAACCTAGCTCAAAGTGCAGGCCATCATACACGGGGTTGAACTCGCGATAGCTGAGAAAATAGAGATACCGCCCATCCGGATCAAACGCGGGCCGTACATCATGTAAAACCGGGCGCGTGACTGGATGCACACTGCCTTGCCGGAGGGCTACATCTTCGGCATTGGGATCGGCCAGATGGTACAGACGAATTTCTGTCGTCTTAACCGTCGCACTGTAGCCATAGGCCAGCCAGCGTCCATCCGGCGACCAATCGATCCCGGCGATAATTTTGTGAGGGCTGCGATCCACGAGCGTTACCGCGCGCGTTTTTAGATCGACGATCAACAATTCGTGGCGATGATTCGTAATCGCCAATTTGTCTTCTACTGGCGAGACCTTCAGCACGACGGCCCGGCCAATATCCAACCCATCCAGCCGTTGCATGGGTGTTTTGGGATCTATGTGATGGATCTCAATCGCTTCTTCGCCTGGATCATCGCTGATCAAGACCATGCTGCGCCCATCATTCAACCACTCGGGTAGCCGATAGCGTACACCATCGCGTTTGCCATATTGCAACACCGGGCCGTCATGGTTGTAAAAGGCAAAGGCTTTGCCGCGCGTGGTCAACCCAACTGCTTTGCCCGTAGGATGCAAGCGAGCGCTGTCCAAATAACGCCCGGCATCGACAAATTTGCGGTTGCGTTGCATTCTGGGGCTATGAAATTCGATTGTAATCAGTTCTTCGCGGTCGGCTGCGACATCATACAAGTACAGATCGGCCCCAACATGATAGACAATACGTTTGCCGTCACTGCTTGGGTTACGCACATAATAACCTTCGTGATCGGTGTGGCGGCGCAGATCGCTGTCATCCGTGCGGCAGCTGTACAGATTGCCAATGCCTTCATGATCACTGATGAAAAAGATGCGCTCTTCATGGCTCGCTGCCGCTGTTGCTGCGCTGTTTGCCGGGGCGGGCTGGGCTGAAGTGGTGATCCACATGGGCGCGGCGATGTTGCCTTGCTGCGTCGCCATAAAACGTTCAAATTGACCATCACCGTGGCGAGCGATCCACAAATGTCCCGCTGTACCGCCGCGATAACGCTTCCAGCGCGCTGGGTCGCCCGTATTGCGGCCGAGCAGCACCTGGCCTTGGGGGCCAAACGCAATCGAGCGCGCCGGCCCGTAGGGCAACGGGGTAATGAGGCCATTCATGGCTGCGCGCGCGGCACTAAACAGCGAATATTCACCCCAGACCACCTGGCCGTAGTTGCTGGCAAAGATAATTTGGTGGCTGTCGGGCGTCCAACCCAGGACGCGACAGCCGCTGCTCAGATAGGTCAGGCGACGGGAACGACCCCCGGTGGCCGGCATAACGTATACCTCCGACGCCCCTTCCTCCTGGCCCACATACGCCAACCATTCACCGTCTGGCGAGAGCATCGGATAGCTCACTTCACCGAGATTGCTGGTTAGACGCCGCGCCATCCCACCGTGCGCAGCCACACTCCATAGATCATCCTCAGAAGCAAAGACAAGGGTGTCGTCATGAATGGTGGGAAATCGATAATAACCTGCTGGCATAGATTGTTACATCCTCTAGATGGTTTAATAGTAAACTGACTTCATGACAGGATGACCAGCTAAAAGTTGCTTGATCATCCTGTCATGAAGTCAGGTCTTTATTTTGCAATTAACGGTTTAGGAACCCCACCCGCGCCCAAGGGCGGTAGCCTTCTAGGCGCGCTCCCCTAGCAAGGGAGGGGACTGATGAGGGACAGACCAAGTGACTTCGTCTGTCTCGTAACGGCTCCCTCCCTAAAATGGGAAGGGCTGGGGAGGGGTCAATAGTTTTATTTTTGCAAAGACAACTCTCTCTGTTTACTTGCACCTAGCTAGTATAGTCGCGATTGTGAAAAAAGTAATAAAAACAATCTATCACGGTTAGAGCATCTTGTGATATGATATCACCCAGCCCTTCAATCATTTTCAGGAGAAATTACGATGGATTACCACTTTGCCGAGACACTTACGGCGCGCGATGTCAAGCGTCACATTCCCCACCCCTTTGTCGTGCCTGCGAATGCCAGCCAGATCGAGATCCACCTCCACTTTACGCCGGAACGAGTGGAAGGCATTCAAAACATGTTGACGCTGACCTTATTTGACCCCAACGGTTTCCGCGGCGCGGGTCATCGCGGCGGCAACACGCATGTCGTGCAGATTTCCCCAAATATGGCGACGCCAGGCTATCTGACCGGCCCGTTGCCGGCCGGGGAATGGGTAGCGCAGATTGACACGCATATGATCATGGCCGGTGAACCCTGCGCCTATCAACTCGCAATCACCGTCACCGAGGCCACTTCTGATCAGCCAATCGCTGCCCAAATGCCGTCCGCCCATTCGGTTCCTAGCTTGCCAACCCGTCAGCCAGGCTGGGTGGTCGGCGATTTGCACAGCCACACCAACCATTCCGACGCCGGCAAGCGCACGGTGGCGGAGTTGCTCCAAAAGGCGCGTGAGTACAAGCTGGACTTCATTTTTCTGACCGATCACAACACAATTTCGCCTTTAGCAGAGATGTACGCGGCGGCCACGCCGGATTTGTTAACGCTGGGCGGCTTGGAATTGACGACATTTTGGGGCCACGCTCTTTGTCTCGGCACACGCGACTGGGTAGACTGGCGTGTGCGCTCAGGGACAGGTGAAATGGCGCGCATCGCCTCCGAAACCTATGCCAAAGAACAGGTATTTATCATCGCCCACCCGTGCGCCATTGGCGATCCTGAATGCACCGGTTGCAAGTGGGTTTATTTGGACATGATGCCCGGCACTTCACATCTGGTTGAAATTTGGAACACCACTTGGGAAAGTGAATCTCACAATGAACAGGCGTTGGCGCTCTGGTATAGCTGGCTCAATCAAGGGTTGCGCCTGGTGGCAACTGCTGGCACCGATACGCACAGCAATGAGGACTACGCGCGCAAACCTGGTTTTTGTCACATCTACGTCCAGGAATTCTCCGAGCGCGGCATCTTGCAAGCTTTGCGCGCCGGCCATCTTTATGTGAGTGCAGGACCGCACGTGACCCTGACCGCGCGCAGTGGCGATGGCGACGAACTGATGATGGGTGATCTGTTCACCGGTGACGTGGCGACGCTTAGGTTACAGTGGAGCGATTGCCCCGCCGACGCGCAGGTGCGTGTGATCACCGATGGCAAGCCGTTGCTAGAATGGGCAGCGAACAGCGCAGGCCAACGTGATTGGACGCTGATTGCTGACCAAGTGCACTGGTGTGTGGTGGAAGTGCGCAGTGCGGACGGCGAGATGCTGGCGGTCACAAACCCAATCTTTCTGCGCTCCCCCCACAGCCGTTAAGGCGAATAACAGGGGTTGGTGAGTGCACCGCACGAGTCAAGATATACTTCGAATACGTAACGCATGTTATGCAGCTAGCAGGGTAAATTCATTCACCCTCTGGTACGCAAAACACGTTGAAACGGGTTGAAATGCCAGTGCATTTTAACGCACTTTGTGTACTAGGCAGGGATTCGGGAACCCTTTGGGTGCCTTGCCGCCTCTGCATAGCATACGTACCTAAGATCTTGCGACCCGTGCGCTGCATTCACTCCCTGTCCCAAGCAATATGTTGAAATTCCTTCATGCCTTCCTGATCTTCCTCCTCATCGCCGCATTCCTAAGCGCGTGTAAACCGACACCCACGACTAACGTGCTCAATTATCAAGCGGCTGACTATTTTGGCACCCTGCGCACGCCCTTAAATCCCATGCCTGGCGGCGTACTAACTGGCCTTGTCTTGAACAACGGCGCGCCGATAGCTGGTGCAACTGTGCTGGTGGCCGAACGCACTGGCATTCCCCACGCAGCTCAGACCGATGCGCAAGGGCGCTATCACATTGCGCACATTCCGCCCGGCGAGTATGTGCCTGCTGTCGTAGCGCCTTCGTACGACGAAGCTAGCCTCGCCGATAGCTTTGGCCTGCCCGAACTAGTAACGGTGCGTGCGGCTGAAACGACCGCAGCGCCCACTTTCCATTTGTTGCGTCACCAACTTGAGCCACTGCCCGCGCCGTTGGCCTTGGCTACCCATCTGGTGTTGACCAGCACAGCCACGACCACATCTGCTTTCCCCGCCGGTTCTGTGGCGAAAGTACAAAACTTTCAGTTTGAGTATGCCGGTATCCTGATCGACACCTTGCGCGTCTATCTGCCGTTGCAATTGGCGGCCGCTGCTAAGTTGCCCATGATTTTTATGGTCTATCCCAGCCATGTTGACGCCTGGCAGTCGGTGAGTACGGCCTTTGCCGCCCAAGGTTATGCCGTGGTGGCCGTGTCACCCGTTGCCGTGCGCGGATTGGATATTGAGGCCCATGCGGTTGACGCCCACATCGCATTGGAACTGGCACGCAGTGGGGCCTTGAATTCGCATATTCGCAGCGATAAAATCATCGCCTTAGGCGGCAGCTTTAGCAGTGCGATTTTGCACCGGTTGCTGGCCGATGTAGACGCCAGTGCAGATAACGAAATCAGCGGTTGGGTGACAGTAGGTGGCATCAGCAATGCCTTTAGCGGCACGGCTGATTTTTATGCGGGTAAGTTAGAATTGCCTGAGCAGTATAAATATCTGATTCCAGCGCTCGGCCAGCCTGATCTCTACCCGTTGGGCTTTTTGCGCTTTTCGCCGGTCTACACCGCCGCCCAATTGCCACCGACCCTGATTATTCACACTGATGTCGATCACGTGATTCCGATAGATCAGGCCTATCAACTTGAAGCTGCCCTGCGCGCCCATCATGTGCCAGTGGAGGTTTACTATTACAAGGATGTAAGCCATTATTTGCAGATCGACGAGCACATGACGGATCAGGCGCGGGCGATGTTTTACCGAGTCGTGGATTTTGCCCAGCGGATGCTTAAGTGAGCGAAATAAAGAAATAATGAATATGACAGCGCAAGGTTGTTAAGCGGTAGACCACAGCGGAGCCGGCACGCCTACGGACCATGCGCACGAGGCGTGCTTGCTCCTTCATTGCGCGCAACCTTGCGCTGTCATATTCATTATTCACAATTAATTATTAATTAGCCATCCCATATCGATCATTGTAGGTCATGCAGGCGGCGCACGCAACGATGGGTCAACCGCAAACCAGTTTCGCCGCCGATTGCGTGCCCGCCTTTACTTTTGCCCGCCGCTACTCCGCATGACTCCCCCCTGTCATTCAGGTAAGCAAGCTGCTCGTTCCGCCCGCTCGGCGTGGGAATGCTGTCTGGACGCCGCGGATGAGTACATCCGACCGCGTCCTTGCTGTCGCACGTTCCCTATGTCGCGCCCGCTCCACTCAACGCCGAGCGGGCGGAACGAGCAATAGGGCTAGGCGTGATTCATCCGCCCCTACGAACCGTGACTGCGCAACGTCAATTAAATCAACTCCTTCATCATCGACTAAAATGCCGAAAAGGTGTATACTATAGACGTAAGTTGGCCTGTACATGCTGATTTTTATAAGCGCTTTACATTTTGAGTTAAAAACTATGATCAAAGAACAAACCCTAACCCAAACCGACGATCTTGCCCTGCGCGACGGCGCAGCCATTCAATTGCGACCCGACGGCGGCGTTTTGGTGATCACGGACGCTGACCGCAGTGATTTTGTGCACCGGATGACGACCAATAATATCAATGGGCTGAAGCCGGGCCAGTCTGCCGTCACCGTGTTGACCAGCCCCACCGCGCGCATTGTGTTTGTGTTTACCGTACTTTGTCGCCCAGATGATCTGTGGCTGTTGCCCGCGCTGGGCGAAACAGCCGCCTTAGAGCGCTATTTGCGCGGTCAGATTTTCTTTATGGACAAGGTGAAAGTGCGCAACGCCAGTGCTGATTACGCCCGCTTGCGCATCATGGGTGCCAAGGCTGACACTGCGCTTTCTGCCCTCGAGATTAACCTGGCTGCGGCGGTTGATGGCGCATGGCAAGCCCAAAATGGCGTGCTTGCGGTGAAACAACTGGCCTATGACGTGCCTGGGTATGAGGTGCTTGTGCCGACCGAGCAACTTTCGACGGTCATGAGCACATTGACTGCTGCTGGTGCCGTGGTACTTGATCAAGAAGATCCGTACACTGCCCGGCGCATAGAACTCGGACGACCCTTGCCCGGCCATGAATTAATTGGCGACTATAACCCGCTTGAAGCTGGCTTGGCCTGGACTTGTTCCGATAACAAAGGGTGCTACACCGGCCAAGAGATCATCGCCCGCCAGATTACCTATGACAAAATTACCAAGACGCTGGTTGGCGTGCGCAGCCCGCAAATGCTGACCAGCGGCACAGAAATAACGGTGGACGGACGCGCCGCGGGTTTCGTGACCAGCGTTGCTTACAGTCCAACGCTAAATGCACCCATCGCACTGGGGATTGTCAAGCGACCTTATCATTTACCGGGGAGCCAGGCCACGGTTGGTGAAGCGACTGCGGAAATTGTCGCCTTGCCTTTTAGCGAATAATTGGATATCGAATTTAGATTTTTTGTATTAGGAACCCCACCCGCGCCCTAAAGGCGGTTGCCTACTAGGCGCACTCCCCTAGGAAGGGAGGGGACTGATTAGGGAAAGAAGAAGATGTTTGGCCTATCCGACCAACGGCTCCCTCCCTTCCTAGGGGAGGGCTGGGGTGGGGTTCCTCGTTACGTTAAAATACTTATACAGCTATGGAAACATTTGAACCCGCCACCTGGCGCTTACTTATCGAAGACGAACCGCGTTCTGGTTCGGCTAATATGGCAATTGATCAGGCCATCGCCACTGCCTGTGCAGCTGGGGAAAGTCCGGCGACGTTGCGTTTTTACCGGTGGCAACCGCCCACCATCAGCTTGGGCCGCCATCAAGCGCTTGCCGAGATTAATGTGGCGGCAGTGGACGCACTTGGTTATGGGATTGTGCGCCGTTCGACTGGCGGCCGCGCAATCTTACACACCGACGAACTTACGTACTCGGTGGCGGCGGCGGCGGATGAGCCGCGCGTCAAAGGTGGGGTAATGGATGCTTACCTGCGCTTGAGCAATGCCCTGGTAACTGGCCTGCGCAATCTGGGGGTGGAAGCGGATAAAGCCAGTGGCAACACGCGGGTGGGCGCGGACGTATCGGCGGCCTGTTTTGAAGTGCCCAGTGCCTATGAGATCACAGCCGGTGGCCGCAAATTGCTTGGCAGTGCGCAAAGCCGGCGCGCCAAATATGTCTTACAACATGGCAGCTTACCTTTGAAGGGCGATATTACCCGCGTGATCGATGTGTTGGTGCTGGAGGCAGAAGAAGCGGCCGGGTTGCGTCAACAACTTGCCTTGCGCGCCTGCACATTGGCTCAAAGCCTCGGCGTTGCCGATGATGCCCCTGCCGTTGAATTTATGCGAGTGGCACAGGCGTTGGTTCAGGGTTTTAGTAGCGTGCTTAATCTTACCTGCAAGCCCAGCCAACTGACGTCGTTCGAGCTGCGCACTGCTGCCCAGTTGATTCGCGAGCAATATGCCAATCCAGAGTGGACGCAGAGCCGCTAATGAAAGCTAGTCGTTCCTCACGTTAAACTGATGTCAGCATGAGAAGCGGAGATTTAGACCCCCACCTAGCCTCCTCCTGCTGGGGAGGAATTAGGCGCTTCGTTTGACCCTGATCAATTCCCTCCCTTACCAGGGGAGGGTTAGGGTGGGGTAAATCTCCGCTTACTAAATTCACCTTTCACTTACCCTTTACAAATAAACGACTATGGCTGTTGGACTTTTAACCCTCGAACTTTACTTGCCGATGAACGATAGTTTAAAGGGCAAACGCAGCATCATTAAGCCAGTCATCGCCCGTTTGCGGCGCGACTTCAACATTTCGGTTTGCGAAGCGGGCGCGCTCGATGAATACAGCCGCGCCATCGTTGAGGTTGCCTGTGTCAGCCAGAACAGTGCCCTGGCCCATCGCCACCTGCAACAAGTGGCCAAGTTAGTGGAAACCTGGCGCCTGGACGCGCAGTTGATCGATTATCAGATTGAGATGTTGGGATGAGGTTGTGAGCTAGGAGACCAGTAGACGGTAGGCGGTGGTAGGTAGATAAGCCGTGTATACCTGTCTATCGCCTACTGGTTGCTCATGTTTCTGACCAACAGAAATTATGCGGGAACAGGCTCTGCACCAGCCGCACTCATATCGGCCAGCGAATCTTCTGGATGATCGCGTCCTGACCAATGGCGGTGGCGTATAAAGAGCATGATCACTGCAAAAACGACACACCCGATGGCAATCCACTGGGCCGTGGCCAAACTGCCGATCACCCAGGCGTCCGGCCGGAACATCTCCACCCAAAAGCGACCCAACGGATACGCAATTAGATAGAGGAGAACAGTATCGCCGCGGCGCAACTGTTGCCCATAGCGCCGGATGATCAAGGCCAGCAAGGCAAACATAACTAGATTCCAAGCCGCTTCATAGAAAAAGGTGGGATGATAGCCATGCGTGGCAAACCACTGGATCGTCGCCGGGGTCAGATCCGGCGAACCGCATGGTTGAACGCCTGTCGCGGGAAAGTTGGGCGGCAACTGGCAGGGAAACTTGGGATTGATATGAAAGGCCCAGGCTTTATCCGTGGCCGGCCCGTACAGTTCTTGGTTGACAAAATTGCCCATGCGACCAACCGCCTGCGCCAGCGGTACATTGGGCGCCAGAAAATCCATGTAGCGGAGGGGATTGAGGTGGCTATACCAACAGTAGATGGCAATCGCCAACAGGCCACCGGCCAGACCCCCATAGATGCCGAGACCGCGGAAACCGCCATTCAACGGGTTGAAAATGTCAACCGGATGGGTTCGATAATAGGCCCAACCCAGCCCATCCGCTGGTGAACTGAAAACGTGATACAAGCGTGCACCAATGATGCCGAAGATCAGGGTCCAGGCTAGCAAATTCCAAATATGGTCTGGATTTTCGCCAGCCTTCGTGGCGTAACGGCTACCCACCCAGGCGGCCAGCGCCGAGCCGCCAACAATAAAAACGCCATACCAGTGCAACTGGAGAGGGCCTAGTTGAAAAATGACCGGATTCATGCACGATGCTCCTGTAGTGCGACGTAGCTTGCCTGAAGTGATCAGAAAGTGGTGGCAAGAATTGTTCGCTTGGATAAGTTTTTGGCCTTGGGGTTGTGGTCACTGGATAGATTCCTTTGCGGGGAAAATATATAGTGCGCACAGAGCACAAGATTCGACTAGTATAGCGTTGATTCCTGTAAACTTCAAACGCTGGGTGGGACACTTGCTGCAAAGCCCCCGGCGCAAACCGACGCAAAAGGCAATTTTGCAACCGCACGCTCTGTCTCCTTTCATTATGTCCGCGTCGCTCGCGCTCCTATTTGTAAGTGGCTGTACAACCCAGCCATTATCTACCGTCACGTTGCCGTCTGCACGCCTAGCCACACCGGCGACCGCGCCGTTACTCGCTTGGGCTGCTAGTCCACCCGCCGACGCCTTGCCTCACCTGGTCGAAGCCGAGCGTCAGGCGTCGATCAACAAAGATTTGGGCTTATTGACACAGTTGTGGGCAGAAGATAGTCGCATTGTGGATGGGCGTGGTACAGCCGCGTCGGCTGATGATTATCAGTGGGTAGGACGCGCTGCGATTCTGGATCGTTATCAAGTGGCCGTCTTTGCCAATCCACCGCCACCCCTAGAAAAGCTGAATGATCTCACGCTGAAGCTAAGCGGCGATACCGCCACCGCGCGCCATGGCCAAGACCGTTGGCGTTTTGTGAAACGTGACGGACGTTGGTGGCTGGCGGAGTTGCGCTATAGCCAGCCGTAGTAAAACATGATAATGAATGCAGAAAACAACGAATGAAAACGGGGATTTATTCGTTGTTTTCTGCATTCGTTATCGTACTTACACCTGAAACTGCCCATCCCTATAAAACAACTCACCGTCCACCAGAATCTCGCTAGCCTGGCGCATGTCACAAATAAAGTCCCAGTGTACGCTGGATTGGTTGCGGCTGCCCGTCTCTGGATAACCGGCGCCAACAGCCATATGGACCGTGCCACCGATCTTTTCATCGTAGAGGATACTTTTGGTAAAGCGCTGAATCTGATAATTCGTGCCGATGGCAAATTCGCCCAGGTAACGCGCACCGGCATCACTATCCAACTGGCTTAGCAAGAATTCTTCATTTTTGCGGGCATGCGCCTCGATCACCTTGCCATCTTTAAAGACAAATTCGACGCCTTCCACCTCGCGCCCGCCGCGGATGGCCGGATACGTAAACTTAACCCAGCCATTGACCGAATCTTCCACCGGTCCAGTGAAGATTTCGCCGCTGGGCATGTTGCGTTTGCCATCACTATTGGCAAACGTGCGTCCGGCAATCGAGAGCGTCAGATCAATATGCGGGCCGCGCACGGTCACTTGATCCTTGCCCTTCAGCCAATCGACTAAATGTTGTTGGATGTCGTGCACCTTTTGCCAGCACTGCACTGGGTCTGGTTGGTCGGCATAGGTGGCGGCATAGACAAAATTCTCGTAGTCGCGCAGACTCATATCGGCGTCCTGGGCGTAGGCGGGACAGGGAAATTGCGTGCCTACCCAGCGATGATTGCCGGTGGCCGAACGCCGCATAAACGTCTGCGAAATTTTGCGCCGCGCGTTCTGTTGGATCTGCTGCTTGCGTGGTTCAATTCCGTTGAGGGCGCGCGTGTTGCTGGCCGCGCTGATCACGATGCGGGCATCGACCTTCTCGGCCATGATTTCGTCAATGGGCGATACCCAGCCTAACTGCGCATCGTTGGCCGCAGCGAGAAAGACTTCGTCCAACTCCTCGCTAAAGAGTGTGACCGTTGGATTGCCACCAGCTAGAGTGGCGGCACGCACGACTTCTTCAATCAGCGGCAAGGCGAGCACATGGCCGCGCACCCAGATCCAGTCGCCTGGTTTGACGCTGGTGCAATAGTGGACAAGTGTATCGGCCAGTTTGGTTATACGTGGGTCAGTCATTGGTTTTTCCTTTGCGTAAGTGAGGAGTGAGCTACCCAAGCCTAAAGGCGTTGGGCTTCGGACGGGCTGATCGGCTTGAAAGCGCCCAAATCATGTCCTTGTTACCAAGCTCCCGTTGCGTGACTTTCTGCGGCTCCCGCAGTAGTTGAAGGTCTACCTTCGCACGCTGTGATCGTTGAATATTTTACGC
>JBBREZ010000123.1:0-15276 GCA_038225095.1 Caldilineales bacterium | reverse complement strand
GTTTTTGCCACCTCAGGCCATACAGCCAGCTACAAACTGGGTAAGATGATTTTGCCCCAGCTACAGGCGGGCACCCACGGCGTGGATGTGCTCGGCATGTTCTTCTTTGACGACAACAATTATGTTCTGCGTTCTGGTGATCCGATTGGCGAACGGCTGGCCAAGGTGGCCAAGGAAAAAGGTATGTTGTTGATGATGTGCGATCAGTGTGCATTGGAACGTGGCTTGGCCGAGGGCGAAGCGGGCAATTGTGTCCCGTCCGGCACTGTGGAAGGCGTACGTGTGGGCTGTTTCCCTGATCTATATGCGGCACTGGCCGGTAACCCACCCGATCAGGTGATTACGCTGTAAACTGTGATGTAACAAGCGATCTAATTTATAGAGAAAACCATATAAAAAACGCCGATTTGTAGGAATAGGTTTGCCTGCTCCTACAAATCGGCGTTTCACTACCTGCGAAGACTAACCGTGCCCAATGTAGATCGTCTTGGTGCGCGTATAGAACTCGATCGCAGCCTGCCCCTGTTCCTTGAAGGTGTTGGCGCTAGAATGTTTGAAGCCGCCAAATGGCGCCTGCAAGGCCAGACCGGTGGTCGGTTCGTTGATCTTGACCACACCGGCGTCAATGCGATTCGCAAATTGGAATGCCTTTTGCAGATCGTTGGTGATCACTGCTGCGGCAAGGCCGAAACCAATGCCGTTTGCTTTGGCCAGGGCATCTTCAAAATCTGTGGCGCGGATAATGCTGATCACGGGCCCAAAAATCTCTTCCTGCCCAATGCGCATCAGCGCGTCCACATGGTCAAAGACGGTCGGCTGCACATAGTAACCACCGTCGCCGGCTTGACTACCACCGGTCAACAATTTAGCGCCCTCCTTTTGCCCAATGCCGATATATTCCAAATCCGTCTGCAATTGATCTTGGCTCACGGCGGGACCCATCTGCACGCCAGCTTCTAACCCATTGCCAACCTTCAGGCTGCGGGCTGCCGCCACCATGGCTTTGGCGTACTCATCGGCTATCGACGCTTCCACGATCACGCGGCTGGTGGCCGTACACGCTTGACCAGTCAGGCCAAAGCCACCGGCAACCGTCATTTTTACGGCGGTGTCGATGTTGGCGTCCTTGAGCACAATCGTTGGGTTTTTGCCGCCCATTTCCAATTGCACGCGGGTCAGGTTCTTCATGGCCTTTTCGTAGATGCCCATGCCTACGCTGACCGAACCTGTGAAGCTGACGCCATGCACCTTGGGGCTGCCCACCAATGTATCACCTACGGTGCGCCCAGAACCGGTGACAAAATTGACGACGCCCTTGGGGATGCCAGCTTCGATCAACGCCTCGATCAACATCAACGCCGTCTGTGGGGTGAAGGAGGCTGGCTTGAAGACAACCGTATTGCCGTAGGCCAGCGCCGGGGCCATCTTCCACGCCGGGATGGCAATCGGAAAGTTCCACGGTGTGACCAGGGCGACAACGCCTAGTGGTTCGCGCCGCGTGTAGAGCAGTTCGCCATTGGTGTTGCTGGGGATCACTGCCCCGCCCGCCCGCCAACCTTCGCCCGAATGATAGCGGAAAATGTCGCGCGCGCGCGTCACTTCACCCGTGGCTTCGGCGAGCGTCTTGCCCTCTTCACGCGTCAAAACGGTCGCAATCTCACCCATACGCGCGTCTAAAATGCGACTGACTTTGTCTAGAATGGCGCCGCGATTGGGGGCGGGCATGTTGGCCCAGGCCGGCAACGCCGCGTTGGCGGCGTCAATCGCGCGTTCTACGTCGCCAACCGTGGCTAATGGGAAGGTGCCGAGGAGATCGTCCGACTTGGCGGGGTTGCGGTTTTCAAAGGTTTTGCCGTCCGACGAATCAACCCATTCGCCGTCGATTAGATTTTTATAGTTTTGCATAGTTTGCTCCTAAATGAGATTGGAGATAACAATCTCCAATCTCTTGCCTAGATAAGTTAAAAATTTCGTAATAATTTAGGAACCCCACCCCAGCCCTCCCCTGGTAAGGGAGGGAGCCCTCACAGGACAGAACGGGTTGCTTTGTCGGTTCCTGATCAGTCCCCTCCCTTACCAGGGGAGGGTTAGGGTGGGGTTAATCGTTACTCGACTCGGTTCTCTAGTGTGCGCGTGCCAATCGTGACCCGAATCACATCACCCGTGGCTAACGTGAAATCATCGGGCGGGACGATGCCGGTGCCGGTCATCAAAAAGGCACCGTGTGGGAAGTCGAGTTCACGGCACAGATAATCGACTAATTCTTCAAGCGACCGTTTGATATTATGCGTGGACGTTTCGCCAGTGAAGACGACTGTACCACCGCGCGTAATCTCAAGCTGAATCATCAGATCGGTCAGGGTGCTCGCTTCGGCGATTTCGATGCCTGGCCCAACCGCGCAAGAGCCGTTGTAGGTCTTGGCTTGCGGCAAATAGAGTGGGTTTTCGCCTTCGATGTCGCGCGAGGACATGTCGTTGCCCACGGTATAACCAATAATTTCCTGGTGGGCGTTGATGACAAGCGTTAATTCTGGCTCAGGCACATTCCAGCGCGTATCTTTGCGAATGCGCACGGCTTGCCCATGCCCGACGGTGCGCCAGCCAATTTGCTTGAAGAAAATCTCGGGGCGCGCCGCATCATAGACGCGTTGATAGACATCGGCGGTCGTCGATTCGGCTTTGCGCGCTTCGCGGCTGCGCAGATAGGTGACGCCGCTACCCCACACTTCCTGGGTCGGTTCGAGCGGCGGCAACAATTCGCCATAGGTGCTGTCACCCACCGGCAATGAGTGGAGCAAGGCAACGAGTGAAGCCTGGGGTAAAGCTAACAGCGCGGCTAGCGTCAGCCCACGCGGCAGAAATTTATTATCCAGCGCCCAGCGGGGTCCATCAGCGGTTTTGTGGTGAGTTAGAAACATCCTGGTTCTCCCTTGGTGAGTGATTCGAGTAATGTGCACTGTTCCATAGTTTACCAGCCAAAGGCGTGGGAATCAATTCTGATAGAAGTAAGAAGCCCACTCACAGGCCAGCGGCAAGTTGGGCGGCGAGTTCCGGTCGATTCGCCCAGGTGATCGTGACTTCGGGGGTTTTGTGCCAGTCTGCGCACGCCCGTAGCGCACCGGCGAGCTCGGCAATCATCTCATCCGTTACGCTGACCTCTGGCTCTAAATGTAAAGCCTTGACCTCGAAGCGCCCTTGCGCACGGTGCGCCTTGGCATCCATCCGCCCGATCAACTGATCATGATGCAGAATGGGCAGGGTGAAGTAGCCATATTGGCGTTTGGGGCCGGGCGTGTAACACTCGATGCGATAGTCGAAATCAAAAAGTGTTAGTGCCCGCGCCCGATCCCACGTCACTGGATCAAAGGGGGAAAGCAAGGTGGTTAAGCTGGGCTGTACGGCGCCGGCAGTAACTGCTTCCACTAGGGGAAGCTGATCAGGATGAACATAGGCTGGCTCTGTCCACCCTTCGACCTGGGCGCGCAACAAAGCGCCCTCAACGGCTAATGCTTCCAATAATGGCTCGGTGACGCGCCGGTGGGTGCGGAAATAATCGGCCACCCAGCGTGCCGGCGTGACGCCCAACGCGTGTACGGTCTTAACCACCTGGGCGCGGCGCACTTCACTCAGTGGCGGGGTCGCGGCATCGTCCCAACCGGGCAGCACCCGTTCGCGCAGATCATAGATGCGTTGAAAATTGTGGCGGCGGGCGATCATCAATTGGCCGGTGGTGTGCAAATGTTCGAGCACCTGTTTTTCGATCTTCCAGTTCCACCAGCCGCCTTTTTGACCGTCCGTGCGTTCAAAATCGGCAGAACGCACCGGGCCATTTTCCCGAATCGTGGTGAGCACATGCTCAACTTCGGGCGCGTGTGCTGCCAGCCACGCGTTGGAAGCGTCCGCATCGCCGAGCTTTTCGAGCAGGCGGCACCGGTAGAGCGGATAATCTTCAATCGGCAGAAAGCAGGCTGCATGCGACCAGTATTCAAAGAGCTTGCCTTCGGCCAACAGTTCATCCAGCCACTTTGGCTCATACGCGCCCAGGCGACTCCACAACACCAGATACGGGCTGCGCGCCACTACATGGATCGTATCAATCTGCAACGCGCCCATGCGTTGAATCGTCGCTAACACATCGGCTTTTGTGATCGCATGGTCGGGGAGACGATGTAAGCCTTGGGCGGCCAGGAGAAGCGCGCGGGCTTCACTTTGTGTGAGTTGAATTGGCATAGCGCTACTCTCGTCTAATCTGTGGTTGCGAGAAAAATGCTAAATCTTTGCACCTTTGCGGCTTAACGTGAGATAATGACACTATTGTACTGGGTAACAACTGATAGCCCAAATGTTCTGTGCGGATTGTAAAGAAATTAGCTATAGTATGATCCAAAAAGAAGCACGATTACTCAGAATTGGTGTGCTGGGCGCGGGTCCAATTGCCCAAGCGGCCCACTTTGACGCGTGTCGTAAGGCGCGTAACGCCGAACTTTATGCGATTTGCGATGCTGCTGAAGATTTGTTGACGCGCATGGCGGCAATTCATCAGCCGCGTGTGACTTATTGCGATTATGCCGCAATGCTGGCCGATCCACAGGTGGAAGCCGTGATCATCGGCGTGGCCGACCAGTTTCATGTGCCGCTGGCGCGCCAGGCAATTGCGGCTGGAAAACATGTGCTGATTGAGAAGCCGCTCGGCGTCAACGTGGAAGAATGCGAAGCGCTCCGTGACGATCTGCATCAGACAAAATTAATTTTGCAGATTGGCAATAACAAGCGCTTTGATCCCGGCATCAGTTTTGCCCAAAACTTCATCAAAGCGAAAATGGGCCAGATGTTGGCGCTAAAGGCGTGGTATTATGATTCCGTCTACCGCTATACGATGACCGACAATCTGCAACCGTTGCCCGTCACAGGCGTCCAGGCTGTGCGACCGCCGGGCGATCCCAAGGCGGATAAGCAGCGCTACTTTATGCTCACGCATGGCAGCCATCTCGTGGACACAGCCCGCTTTCTGGGCGGCGAGATCGTTGCGGTCCAGACGCGTTTTGTGCAGAAATTCGAGGCTTATGCTTGGTATATCGCGGTGGATTTTGCCGACGGCAGCGTGGGCCATCTCGATTTGATCATCCCCATTCGGGGTGATTTCGAGGAGGGTTTCCAAGTCTTTGGCGAGCATGGCAGCGTACAAGGCCGGGTTTATCTGCCCTGGTATCACAAAGCCAGTGTTGTTGAATGTTTTTCGACCGAGGATCGGCAGTATCATCGTCCGTTGGGCGAGGACGCGCATACCTACAAGCGTCAGATTGAAGGCTTTGCCGATACAATTCTACACCGGGCACCAATGCAGGGCGCTACAATTGAAGATGGATTGGCCGCCATGCGCACCTTGGTGGCGATTGCGCGTTCCGCCGAAAGTGGTCAACGCGTTCGTTTGGCCGACGCTGCCGGCAGTGTGTAGTCGTGTGTTTGTCACGTTGCAAATGTGGCAAACATTGTCCACCCCGTCAGATCCAGGATAAATTACCTTTGTCACGTTGCAAACGTGACCTACGAGGAGATGAGTATGGAAATCGGAATCTTTTCCAAAACGTTTGAACGCCCTACGCTTACAGAAAAATTGGACGCCATTGCGGCGCATGGCTTACACGCCGTTCAATTTAACATGGACTGTGCCGGTGTGGCCAGCATGCCGGATGAAATTGACCCGGCGCTGTGTGCGACGATTCGCCAGGCGATGGCGGCGCGCCAGATTACGATGGCCGCGGTTTCCGGCACCTACAACATGATCGATCCTGACCTGGCGCAGCGCGAACTTGGCTTGCAACGCCTGCGGACGTTGGCGGCGGCCTGTCATGACATGGGCACCAATGTCATCACTTTATGCACGGGCACGCGCGACCGCGGCAGCATGTGGCGGCGTCATCCGGATAATGATTCCCCCGAAGCCTGGCTCGATCTGGTAATTGAACTGCGTAAAGCGGTGGTCTTTGCCGCGCAATATGGCGTAACGCTGGCCTTTGAGCCGGAGGTGAACAATGTGGCTGATTCCGCCCAGAAAGCGCGCCAATTGTTAGATGAGGTACAATCGCCGTATCTAAAAGTGGTGATGGACGGCGCAAACGTCTTTCACAAAGGCGAACTGCCACGCATGTGTGAGATTCTGAATGAAATGTTTGCCTTGCTGGGCAACGATATCGCGCTCGCGCATGCCAAAGATTTGGATCACGATGGCGACGCCGGGCATCTGGCGGCTGGTCAGGGGTTGTTGGACTATCAGCACTACTTGGGCCTGTTAAAAAAGGTGGGTTATAGCGGAGCATTGATCTTACATGGCTTGGACGAAAGCCAGGTGGATGGTTGTGTTGCGTTTTTGCAGGAAAAGCTGGCATAGCTTGGTCAACACGCGCCCGGCATCTGTTGACCAAAATTGATTGTCTACTGCGAAATTTCCAGCACGCTGGCCAGGCCATTAAGGGTGACAATGAACTGGTTTAGGATATCACGACCAATGATTATCTCATTTGGTGGCAATCCACTGGCAACTATCAGGTCACGAAATCCAAACGGACCAAACTGCAACGAAATCGAATACAAGTCAATGACTGAACGAGCACCAGTAACAGTACGCATCCAGGCTGTTCTCTCCTGTCGTGCTCGAATCTGTCGCAAATGGCACAATGGGATAATCACACCGTCTGCCCCCGAATCAATCACCGCCATCAGCTTGAGTGTAGGAGGCGTCAGCGATCGGCCAATCTTGATTTCGATGACTGGCATAGCAGGAAGAAAGGATGTGTCATAATCATAGGTGTGAATCATGCAGACCCATTCCGTTCAAAGCGCGGCGAACGGAATACCAGCGTTGGAAGCGGTTCTTCCTCAACCGGGCTGATCCAGACAAATTCATTGGGGTATTGCGCATCAATCCGTGAATATAGCGCTTCGTGATCTGGATCGTGATCAATTAATTTGCCTTTGTAGATTGCCACGTACTGGCCGAAATATTTTTCTTTCAGTAGTGGATGCAGCGCAATGTAGACTTGCATTTCGGGCGTTGCCGTTTCATCCGGCGCGTGCGGCTTGATGTCTGTAAAGCTGTCATCGCTCCACGCCAACGCATTATCTAACGCGGCCTCAATCACTTCGGTAACATCCTGGTGTTGTAACGCCGCCGCTTTTTTTACGCGTTCCGACATTTTGTTAGACAGCGTTACGGTAATTGGTATTTCCATCGTTTTGCTCCTTTTGATAAGACGACAGGGGTGGCTTATGTTACCGTCATTATATCATATTTTGCCTTGACCGACACGTGCAACGCACGCACTATGGCGTTGGAGTCGGCGCGGTGGATTGCTGAAGCAACTTCACAAACCCCTGCAACTCATCAGTACTCAAATCGGATACTGCCCAATAG
Source organism: Caldilineales bacterium (assembly GCA_038225095.1). Lineage (GTDB taxonomy): Bacteria > Chloroflexota > Anaerolineae > Caldilineales > Caldilineaceae > JAPLGZ01. Next base: position 7,865 of record JBBREZ010000123.1, on the reverse strand, counting down.
GTCATGCCGGCTTGCTGCCATTGGAAGAGGTTATAGCCCTGACGCACGCTCGCTTGCGGCCCTGTATCCGCCCCGGTTGACGGCCAGCTAAAGAGGTTAATCAAGTGGCGGCCATGTTGATAGACCAGCGCGGCGACCGGGCGCTGGTTTAGATAGTCGAGCCGGCCACCTAGCAGCGGAAATCCTGCACTCGCCAAATCTTCGACGATGGGGGCAAAATCCAACTTGCCATCAAACCAGGGTTTGACGGTATGGTGGTCCGACGAAGCAACATCGGTCAGATGGGTTGCCATCAACGAACGCACATGGCTGGCGAGTACTTCCTGGGCCAGAGCGTCATTGGTGGCCGATGTCTGTAGCGCACGCCCTAATCCTAGCCCCACCAATGCGACCAGCACAAGTGCTGCTGCGGCGCTGCTGAGCCAGCGCCAATCCCACCATTGAGACCAGCGCAACCGGTCTGGTATGGTTTGGTCGGCTTCTCGAATGGCCACTTGAATGCGCTTCTGTAACGTCCCAGGCGCTTTGTACGCAAGCGAACCCGCGCCGATCATCTGGCGCAAGGCCAGGAGGTTTTTGTGGGCCTGGGCGCAAGCCACGCACGTTTGCATGTGTTCTTCGAGCGCCAACACATTGACGAAATCTAATTCGTCGTCCACATAGCCGTGGAGCAACGTTGTGGCTTGCTGACAGTTCACTCGGCCTCCTCTGCGTCAATCAGCTGGGTCAAGCGTGTTTGTAACCGCTGGCGGGCACGGTTGAGCCGTGACATGACCGTCCCAATCGGCACCCCGGCAATCCGCGCAATTTCTTTGTAAGACAAATCTTCCAATTCACGCAGTATCATCACCTCACGAAATTCCACTGGTAACTCCTCTAGCGCCTCTTTGAGCAATTGTAGATTGGCGCCGCGTTCAAACAGCACTTCCGGGTTTAAGACGTCACAATCCGCCGCCACGTGGTGCAGTTCCTCATCGAAAGCGGCCAGTTCATGGCCGCGATTCTGGCGCAACCACGTATAACAGGTATTACGCACGATCGTTAGCAGCCAGGTGCGACTATTGCCACCCTGATAGCTGGCAAAGAATTTATAGGCGCGCAGACATGCTTCTTGCACCACGTCTTCCGCGTCTTGATCATTGCGCGTCAGCCAGCGGGCAAGATTGTAGGCGGCATCTAGATGCACTAAGACGACTTGCTCAAACCGAACGCGTTGATTTTGTTCTTGCACGCGCTTGCCTTCCCAAGCTCGCAACGTCACACCTGTCTTTTCAGCGAAACCTCTGGTCATGGAAGAGACGGGGTGTCGCCGCCGCAACGCTTATGCATTCACCATTTAGATAAGACTCACCAATTAGATAAGACTGACCAACTCACTATTTTATTCCATTTTTTGAAATATTACTTAATCCGGGAATAAGGGGCGGCACAAATCGGTCTTAGTAGGCGTAAGTCATTCAATTCAACGAGGAAGCATAAAGGCGATGCAAAGGAGAGCTTATGTCCGTCGCTGTACTTACCCAGGCGCGCATGATCATGCGCGCCGTTTGTTTGGTAGGACTACTGTTACTTACGGCTTGTGTTCCCCTCATTCGCGATCCCCACGCGGCTATGATAACCCAGGCAACGGTCGCAACACCCGCGGCGGCGAGCGCCCAAACCAATGCCCAGGTGATTATCAACAACTTCACCTTCACGCCCGCTGCGCTAACCGTCACCGTGGGCACAGCGGTGACCTGGCGTAACCAGGATGACACGCCGCATACGGTGACTGAGGCCGACAAGCATTTTGGTTCCCAAGGGTTAGATACCGGCGATCAGTTCGCCTATCGTTTCACCACTGCGGGCGTCTATACCTATTTCTGTTCCATTCATCCGATGATGATTGGTCACATCACTGTTCAATAACTAATCATTCAATAACCAATAAGGAGAACCAACTGATGACAGAGCAAAAGCTTCACAGGCCCAGTGAAAATGACGCCCATCCAGATGGGATCGACCGCCGCGGTTTCCTCAAGTGTATGGCCTGGGTGGGCACCGGGCTGGTCTGGACCATGAGTGGTGGCGTGCTGGCTGGCTGTATTACGCCGCAACCAGGCGCTCAGGCCACTGTTGCTACGGGTGATTTCAATTTTATCCAGGTGAGCGATAGCCATATCGGCTTTAGCAAAGACCCTAATAAGGATGTGACGGCCACCTTTCAGCAAGCAATTGATAAAATTAATGGCATGGCCACACCCCCAGCCTTTCTCCTCCACACTGGCGACTTGACGCATCTGGCCAAACCAGAACAATTCGACACGGTGGCCCAGGTGCTCAAACGCTCGAAAGCCAGCCAGGTCTTTTACGTGCCCGGCGAGCACGACGTGATTGGCGACAACGGCAAGGGCTATCTGGATCGTTACGGCAAAGGGACAATGGGCAGTGGCTGGCAGAGTTTTGATTATAAAGGGGTACACTTCATCGGCCTGGTGAATGTGGTCAATCTCAAAGCAGGCGGGCTAGGCATGCTCGGCCAAGATCAACTTGGCTGGCTCAAGCAGGATACAGAAAAGCTCACCGCCAGTACCCCCATCATCGTCTTTGCGCATATTCCGCTCTGGACGGTCTATCCGCAATGGGGATGGGGCACGGATGACAGTGCGCAAGCGCTCGCCCTGCTCAAACGTTTTGGTTCGCTTACCGTGCTCAACGGGCATATTCACCAGATTTTGCAAAAGGTCGAAGGCAATGTGACCTTCCACACGGCGCGCTCAACGGCCTTTCCGCAGCCTGAACCGGGCAAAGCGCCCGCACCGGGCCCGATGAAAGACGTGCCTGCAGATAAGTTGCGCAGCATGCTGGGCATTACGAATGTGGCATACATGGAACACAACAGCACCTTAGCCATCACCGATTCGACGCTGGGGTGATTCGAGGGCAATCTAATTCAGCTTTCCGGCAGCTCATAGACAAACAAATAAACTTTAGACAATCGAGGGACTTAGAGGATACCTGGCATCCCTCGTTCCGACCGGGAACCCTCTGGGTGGGAACGAGCCTCTCTTGACGCCTCAATTGTATGATTTTTAATAACTACCAAGCCACCCCACCCCAACCCTCCCCAAACGAGGGAGGGAACCATGGCAGGAAGGATAATCATTTTTCTTTTGTCCATCCATGACGGTCAGCCCTGTGACAGTCCCCTCCCTTACCAGGCTACGACGGGGCCTGCGGCCAGACTGCGGCGTGCGCTCAGACTTCGGCGAGCTCAGTCGAGTCGTCGAACGCTCAGGCCCCGTGCGCTGCGCTGGTCGAACCGCAGCCGAACGGGAGCGGGAGCCCTTTGGGCGCGGGTGGGGTTAGTCGTTACGATTTTTAAATGGTTTGTCTATCAGAAGTTGCCGGAAAGCTTCAGAATAACTACACACTGCGTAACCGATGCGTCCACGTTGCCAGGCTTTCTAACAACTGGCGGATTTGTTGATGGACTGCTTCGTCAAGTAAGTTGCCATGCTCGTCAAACTTATCGCGCGCCCGCGCCAGCATCAATTGCGGGGTGTTCAGTGGATGCATGATCGAGTGCAGTGACATCTGGCGCAAATGCATTTGGGCGCGCACGGTGCCAAATTGGCCACCCACCCCCATGATCGCAAAAGGTTTCTCGTTGAGCGGCGTGGGCGCATCACGCGTAGCGCGCGAGGCCCAGTCAATCGCATTTTGCAGCGCGCCTGTCACCGAATAATTGTATTCGGGGCAGGCAATCAAAAGCGCATCGGCGGCCGCAATGCTTGCGCGAAATGCTTGCACTGGTGCGGGCATGCCCATCGCTTCAACGTCGCCATTGTAGAAAGGCAGCGACGCCAGATCGAAAATTTCGAACGTCATACCGTCGGGTAAAACTTTCGCCGCTGCGCGTAGTAAGCCTGTGTTGTGCGAAGCCTGGCGCAGGCTGCCAGAGAAGCCGAGCACATGAATCGGTGTCGTCATAATTTTCCTGTCAATTTATTCGTTTGCCTGGCGCGTATTGCGCGCCAGTAGAGTAGGAATGATGAAATAGCAAGGAATGATCACTAAAAGTACAAGTGCTGCATACACATAAATCAAGGCCAGGATGGCGGCAACTGCATAGCTGAGCGTGCCCGCCAGCGAGCGCTTAAATTCCGCATGTTGATCGGCCTGACCAATACTGTCCGGCAACAAGCGCTCAGCCGAAAAGACATGATTTTCCATCAGGGAAAAAGCCGCCGACGCCAGACCCATGTTGAGGGCATAGATCGCAACGACTGCGGGCACCGTTGGATGTTCGCCGATAAACGAAGTGGTAAACGGAACGACGGCCAGCCAAAAAAGTAGCAAGTTATTATACCAAAGCAGTCGCCAATCGGTGCGTTTGATCGTGGCAAAGAAATGATGGTGATTTACCCAAAAAATCGCCACACTGAAAAAACTGAAGGCAAAGCTAATAAAGTGGGGCAAGGTAGGCACCAGCGCCTGGAGCACAGCGTGCGTGGATAAATCTTTTAGCTCGGGGACTTTCAGGTTTAAAACCAGCAGCGTCACAATGATCGCTAGTACGCCATCGCTAAAAGCCTCTATCCGGCCTGTACCCGGCACTGTCTCAGCATCTTGTTTGACTTTGTTCACGCTAAACCGTTCTAGAAATAGTTACAAACTTAACCGCGTTGCGTACTCCACGGCTGCTTCATAATCTCGCGCAGGCCGGCCTCATCGATCTCGATGCCCAATCCCGGCCCTTGCGGCACCGCGACGCAACCATCCGTATCCAGGACAAAAGGCGTTTTGAGGAAGCCCTTGCCGATAAAGGTCTGCCCATTCGCGCGCCAATCATTGACCTCGTTGTGCTCTTGCACCAAAAAGTTGGGCAGACAGGCGTCTAGCTGGATCGATGCCGCCAGCGCTACCGGACTGAGCGGTGCATGCAGCGCGACTTTGGCAAAACCCGCTTCGGCAATCGCAGCAATCTTTTTACACTCAGTGATGCCGCCCGCGTGGGCTAGGTCAGGTTGCACTACCGCCAGCGCGCCGCGACTGATGGCGTCGAAGAAAATCCACTTGCCCATCCACCGCTCACCAGCGGCAAGCGGGGCGCGACATTGTTTCGCAATCTGGTCGAGCATATCAACGCGTTCGATTGGCATTGGCTCTTCAATGAAAAGGGGTCGGTGTGGTTCGAGGGCTTCGATCAACTGCATAGCGATGCGCGGGTGCGGGTTGTGGATATCGACGGCCACATCGATACCGGGGCCTGCGCCTTCACAGACCGCCGCGAAACACTCGGCGACGTGATTGACATGACGGGTTGCCTCTAGCCCTTCGCCGGGGCCAAAGTGAACCTTTAAGGCGCGAAATCCCCATTCCTGCACTAGGACGCGGGCTCCCGCGGCCCACGCCTGAGGGTCGCTGCTGGCATAGTGTTGTTTGGCGGGTCTACCGGCGCGATAAGGCTGGCCCGGCTCAATAAAATGGGGCAAGTCTGCGCCCGTTGCCCGATACATCTTGATTCGCGCATGGCACGCGCCGCCCAGCATCTGGTGTACAGGTTGGCCCGCGGCCTTGCCAGCGATGTCCCATAAAGCCATGTCAATGCCGCTGATCGCGCTCATGGTCACTGGCCCACCTTTGTAACCGAGGCCGGCGTTGTACATCATTTCCCATAACGCTTCAATGCGCCGCGGGTCTTTGTCGAGCAGAAACGGCTCTAGCCGCTTGACTTCAGCAATCACACTTTCCGGATGATTTTCCAGATAAGGTTCACCGATGCCCGTGATACCGGCGTCGGTGTGGATCAGCAGCCAGACCCAACTGGGTGGCACTTTCAAGAGTTCAAATTCGGTGATTTTCATATTGTTTACAGCTTTCCTAACTCTTCTTGAAATTGCGTGGGCGATAACTCAATTTCTCGCAAAATTTCGCGAATTAAGGGACGTGCTAGATCGCGTCCACCATGATTCGGCACTGTAGTTGTTCGTCCATCTGGGTGACGATAAAAAACGTGGCTGCCTTTTTGACGGACAGCCACAAAACCGAGATGAAAGAGCAATTTCTCCATCGCCTTAAAGTTAATGATTGGTAAACGACTCATCCCGCTAGCTCAACCTGCTGTAGCCCTACAAAGCGGGGTAAGTCGTCGAGCTCTTCTTCCCAGTCTTCTAAGCACAATTCCAGCACTTCTTTGAGATTTGCGTGAAGCTCGTCGAGTGTAGCACCCTGGGTGTGGGCGCCTGCTATGCCCGGTATGGTGCCAACATACAAACTGGTTTCTGGATCAAATTCGATATAAGCGGTGAAAGTTCTCATCGGCTTACCCCTTTCGCACTTTATTTTGATAGTGTTGCGGCCTCGTCAAACTGATCGTCATTTTACCATACAGAAGGCGTCTAATGCCGGTCTGGCGCAGCATTCGCAAGCTTTGGATAGTTACCGGCGGCTGGTTGCGTTGCACCGGTTGTGCTTTGCAATATTTTTGGGGCGCGCGGATTGGCCGTGGTGGGGATTGCATAAAGCATATCATTAGGATCATCGACTAGGAGCACCAATGCGCGTTCCTCTGGTGAGAGGTATTCCAACTCGGCGCGATAGCGCTTGGTGGCCTCCAGATCGTCCAGCCCCAGGCCGTGCACCGTGCGCACAAAAGTGATGCTAAAAGGGTTGTCGGTGGGAAGCAAGCTGAGGTTAAATTCGTCCAGCATCGACCGCGTCAGATCGCTGCCGACATCACCGGAAACGGCGGCAAAATCGATGGTTGTGCCATAGACCGCCATCCGGTCGGCTACATCATAGTTGCCAGCCGGCTTCGCGCGATTCCAGGCCACTTCCACATAGCGCCGGTGCGGCAGCGTCTCTTTCGGATCGTTGAGCAGCGACTGCCGGTTGCCGCGTTCTAAGGCACGCAGGCGGCGCGCCATTTCAGCTTCGGCTTCGGTGTTGCGCCACAACAAATGTTCAATGCTAAATTCCTGGGCCAGATTGCGGATCAACTCGGCGCGCACATCATTCGGCTGTTCAATGCTCACCGGCGCCACGGATTGACGGACGGTATTACGGATAAATTGGGCAATCGTGCGCGCGGGCGATTGGCCCATCGTCGGTGCATTGCCGCTGAGGATGCGTTTCATATCGTTGCGCCAGGCAATCGTCCCCCACATGCGGCCCAGGCGTTCTTCGCTGCGCTGCCCTTGCGTGTCTTGTTGAGTGCGCAAATATTCCATGCAACGATCCCAAAGCGCCTGGCTCAAATGGGGCTGATAAAGTGTGATCGGCGGCACCCCTGGCGGCGGCACCACTGGGATCGCGGGTGGCGTACTCAGCGCGTTTAATTCGCCAATCGCTTCCGTCAACATCTGCGACCAGGTATTCAACAATTGCGCCAACCGATCATAGCCGCGCACCAGGCCATCGACTACCTTTTCTTGGAGTTGCGCTGTCAGTTCGATTTGCGCCAAGGCAACGCGCTCATGCCGCAGCGTACGAATGCGATTGCGCGTCGTCCGATAGATCACCAGACCGATCACAAAGATGCCCACCGCAAAACCGAGCAACGACAGGCCATCCGTCACTGGATTCCAGGCGCGTTGCATCAACAATAGATAACCAAAAGCAAAGATCGCAACCACGGCAATCGCCAATCCGGTGCGCAGCATGATCGCGGAAAAAGTCGGCGTGTTGAGCACCGCTTGCGTGTAGTTAGCGGTCCATTGGCGCAACGCCAGTTGGCGTTGCGCGCGCGTCAACTGGCGGGCATTGGGGGTGGCAATCGACCACACCTTCTGGCGTGCTTGCTCGGTCTCTTGCAGCCAGCGCTTGACTTGGTTCTGGGCGCTGGTCAGCCCGGTTGGTGAAGCGGCCAAAATTTCCAGCAC